>JACZQS010000124.1 GCA_022545625.1 Pseudomonadota bacterium | reverse complement strand
TACGGCATGAACGTGAGGAAAAAGCGCCCACGCCATTTACACCTAGCCCGGTTCCTAATAAAGTTCGCCATCCTCTGCAACTAAACGGATCGTTTTTGCTGTCGGCGCGGCGTGTAATGCCCGCAAAAGTGTCGGAAACATAAGTAACACCAGGTGAGCCTGATCCACTACCCACCAAATGAGCAGGTAGGATCCATGACCAGGTAGTGTTTGGTATTGCTTCAGGGAAGGAAAACGTTTTTGCATATTCCTCCGATGTGCAAACTCGACTTTCAACGAAATTAACCTGGCATAGTTCAGTCATAGCCCTGACACCATTTGATCCATCAATGGCGGTACTCGTATTTCCCACGAACTGTAACAATCGATCTCCAGAATTCAATAAATTATCGGAATTCGATTGAAGATCTGTAATGTCATTTTGAATCTGTGTGATACTGCCTTGAATCTCACTAATACTGGATTCAACGCTCGAAACATTGCCAGTATTTTGTTCAACCTGGACCAGGATAGTGCCGATCTGAGCCTGGGTAGGGTCGATCCTCACTTGATCATTACTGGTAGCGCATGCGGCGAGCGGCAGGAGGATTGCCAGTACGATTAATTGTTTCATCCTTACATACTCCGGTAAATTCTTTTTTTCGTAGGCACCTCTTAGTATATATCCACCAGGATTCCATCACTACCCCATCATTCAATAACCGGGCAACTGCCAGTGGCAAGGTTTAATTATGTTAGTCTTTATATTTAGGCATTGAATAGCGCAGGAGCCTAACCCATGAGGGCCATGATTCTCGAAAAACCAGGAATGCCGCTTCAATTCCTGGAAGCGCCCGACCCCATACCCGGCGAGGGCGAGGTTCTGGTAAAAATTTCAGCTTGCGGTGTTTGTCGTACCGACCTGCATGTTGTCGACGGCGAACTTCCCGACCCGAAGTTGCCGATCATTCCGGGACATGAAATCGTCGGTACAGTCACCGGACTCGGTGTGAATGTCGATAACTTCAAATTGGGTGAGCGAATCGGTATTCCCTGGCTGGGCCGTACCTGTGGGAGTTGCTCTTACTGTCAATCCGGCGCTGAAAATCTCTGCGATGACCCCGGATTCACCGGCTACCAGATCGACGGAGGCTATGCTGATGTCACCGTTGCCGACGCACGATTTTGCTTTCCGGTCAGTGCTGATTACTCGGATTCTGAACTTGCCCCGTTGTTGTGTGCTGGATTGATTGGATATAGATCCCTGTCTATGGTGGATAATGATTCTGGCCGGATTGGAATATACGGTTTTGGCGCGGCAGCGCATATCGTTACCCAGCTTGCCAGGCACCAGGATCGCGAAGTTTATGCCTTTACCAGACCCGGTGATCGGGCTGCGCAGGAATTTGCACTGGAAATGGGTGCAACCTGGGTGGGAGACTCCGACCGTGAACCACCCGATGAACTGGACGCGGCGATTATATTCGCACCTGTTGGCTCACTGATCCCTGCCGCGCTAAAGGCCGTGCGCAAGGGCGGGGTGGTTATCTGTGGCGGTATTCACATGTCGGATATTCCGAGCTTTGCTTATAAAATCCTCTGGGGGGAACGCGTTCTTCGTTCAGTGGCTAACCTGACACGGCAGGATGCGAGAGATTTTTTGGAGCTGGCACCAAAGGTGCCGATTCGTACCAGGATTGAAGAATTTGCACTCGAGGATGCTAACCTGGCGCTGGAAGCTTTGCGTGCCGGCAATTTAACCGGCGCTGCGGTGTTAATTCCATAAACTTATGGTCGATGATGACCCTGATGCTTAAGTCTTGCGTCGATCATTTGAAACTGCCCTTAAAAGCTAGCGACTAATTCTGGCTTATGTCCGTATTATCCGGCGGCAGGATTCTGATTTCGATTCTGCGATTAAGTTTGCGACCTTCGGCGGTTTCATTACTGGATACCGGGCGGTATTCGCCATAGCCGATTACCTTCAGTCGCTTTGGATCAACTTGATTGTTCTGCTGAAAATAATTAACAGCGGCCAGCCCGCGTGCTACCGAGAGTTCCCAGTTTGACTTGTAACGAGCGTTCTGAACCATGGGACGGTTATCCGTATGCCCCTCAACGCTAATGGCCCTGCCCGGATAGGCATTCAGCGATTCGGCGATGATTGATAACACTTTTTGGCCGGTCGGCTTTATTTGCGCGGAGCCAGAGCTAAACAGGACCTCGCTGGTCAGCTTGATGACAGTCAGTCGATTTTTCAGCTGGGAAATTTCAACACGACTTTCGTTGAGTTCCTGTTCGAGGCGGTTTTTTAAATTTGCAATACGTTGCTTACTTTTTTGCTCCTGTTCAAGCTGAATGAGCAGTTGGGATTTTTCGCCACTTACGGTAGTAATCTCCTCGTGTAAGGATTTTTGCTCTGCCTGGCGTTTTTCCAATTCCGACTCCAACCCGGAAGTAGTCAGCATGGCCTTTTCTGTCTCTTGCCGCAGCGTGGTTTCGATGTCGGTTTTTTCGGCCAGGGATTTCTCCAGCAAGGCAACCAGTTCTTCCTGTGTTTCTTTCTCCGATATTAGCTGGGCCTGTAGCACACTCTCATTTGCTAATAGTTCAGTGATCGTGATTTGTAGATTTTCCAACTCCGACTCCAACCCGATAGTAGTCAAAATTGCTTCTTTTGCCTCTTGCTGCAGCGTGGTCTCGACCCCCATTTTTTCCGCCATGGTTTTCTCTAGTATGGCAGCCAGTTCATCCTTGGAATTTGTTTTCGCTATCAGCTCGGCCTGTAGCATACTTTCATTCGCTAATAGTTCAGTGATCGTGATTTGTCGATTTTCCAGCTCCGACTCCAACCCGGCAGTAGCCAATACGGCTTCTTTTGCCTCTTGCTGCAGGTTGGTCTCCATCTCCATTTTTTCCGCCATGATTTTCTCGAGCATGGAGGTCAGTTCTTCCTTTGAATTTTTCTCCGATACTAGTTGGGCCCTAAGCACACTTTCACCTTCCAGCAGGCCATCGACCCTGGAATTGTAAAAATACCATCCGGAAGCGGCCACAGAGACCAGTACAAAAATGGGAATGATCGTAGCAATCAGGTTACCGCGACTATGCTTCATAATGCCCCTAGCCTTAACAGGTGGCCTTGAAATCGATTTCGGTAATCTCAGGCGAAGTAAGAATTACCAGGATATATCATACCATCATTGATTCAATGATCAATTTGGCCAGGTTCAGGGCCGCTGCAAGCTCTTGTCATGCGTCCTTTTCATTCTTCGATCCCTCTAATTGATTATTTTTTAGCAGGTATTTACCTATTACTCGAGCATCATCATGTCCCGGATAAATATTTGTCTCAACGATCAGGTGCCTGGATCTAAATCCACCTGGATATGAAAAATCCACGAAATTTCTTTTTTCATCGTAACTAATCAAATCTTTTTCATTTGTTGAAAGAGAATAGCTATACCCTATGTGCTTGCTGAGAGAACCCGAATGTTTCTTTACCTTATCGATTGAATTTCCAATCTTTAAGTCCTCGTAAAAGGAGACCATTATTCTATCTTCATAGTCATATATAACTAGCGCCAGTAAATTGACCTCAATTAGTCCGACAATTGTAATACCCACTACAATTCCATGAATAATGGATGAACGTTTCCGGGTTTTTTCACCAAACCATAATGAAATCTTTGGATTTACATGCCCCAGAATAAATATGATGAATGCAATGAGAAACAGACCTAGAAACATCTGGATTCCATAATACTGCACACCGTGCATGGCTTTCATGCCAAAAAACCCTATTCCGGTAACGTATTTGTTGTCTATGACAAAGATAATCGGCACTAAAAAAATAAAAATTCCGAAATATGTCAATTTCTTATACATGATCGAAGGCCCACGCAAAGCATATAAATTTAATTTACAGTGACAGTATACTTATTAGCAGGCAGTCGGATATATCTTACTTCCGCCGATATAGTAAACTGTCCCCATAATGATGTTCCCGCAATGAGTTAGCATGCAGCTAATATTGCGTTTATACTTCGATCATCCGCATTAACTGATTACTCCGGTGTTAAAAAAATTAAAATACCAGGTTTGTGTTTTTCCAACCCTATCTGAGGGTCGATCTTGACAGGCCGTCCTGCTGGGCATCAGGCCCGCTAACCCTGCCCGGATCTTTCTCACCTGATGATCGAGCTTCCCTGGATTATTGCTAATAGCGCTGTGTTCCTTGCCGCGGTTTTGCAGGCTGCCACCGGTGTCGGTCTTGGCATGATCGTCGGTCCTGCATTGATTCTGGTGATGGGCTCAAAGTCCGCCATTCAGGTGGCCATTATCCTCAATCTGGGCCTGTCGATTCTGCTCTTACCCGGAGAGGTCAAAGAGATCCATTGGCCATCTTTGAAAATTCTGCTTATAGGGACTGTGATCGGCATGCCAGCCGGTTTGTTACTCATCAGTATGCTTGATTTGACCGGTCTGAAGTTATTTGCCGCGATCACCGTTAGTCTGTTGGGTGCCCAGCTCATCCACAATCGCTACCGTCAATCCACGGTTGGCACTGCCCAGGAAGCCAACGCTATGATTCTGCCCGGGGCCAGTATTGCCTCCGGTATCATGACCTCGAGTCTGGCCATGCCCGGGCCGGTAGCTATGTGGGCGCTGACCAGGAAAGGAATCAAGGCAGAACAGATCCGGGCTACCTTGCGCGGTCTGTTCGTAATTTCCTACGCACTTGCCCTACTGGCTCACGCGCTGCGTGGCCTGGACTGGGGTCTGGTTATGGATGCCAGCCTGGATCTTGGAATTGCGTTGGCCGCTGGCACGGCAATAGGTTTTTTTGTAAAACGCAGACTACCGGAGTGGGTGCTCAGTAACCTGTTGCTTGGCATGCTGCTGGTGATGGGCTTGTCCCTGTTCGCCAAGAGTCTGCTAGAGATACTTGAACGTGCATGACTCGTTACCCTTAACCAGCAACCACTGGGGCACCTACCGCGTCGAAACCGAGAATGGGAGGGTCAAAGCGCTGCATGGTTTCGAACAGGATAACGATGTATCGCCCATTGGGCAGGGTATTATCGATGTGCTGGATGCCCCATCACGTATCAAGACCCCGGCCATACGCCAGAGTTGGCTCGAATCCGGACCGGGTTCATGCACCGAGCGACGGGGCGTTGATCCGTTTATAGCCGTGTCGTTGGAAATCGCCGAGCAGCTGGTGGCAGACGAACTTACCCGGGTCAGGCAAACCTATGGTAATAACGCTATTTATGCCGGTTCCTATGGCTGGGCGAGCGCGGGTCGATTCCATCATGCGCAAAGCCAGATTCACCGTTTTATGAACTGTATCGGTGGTTATACACGTTCGGTGGATTCCTATAGTTTCGCCGCCGCTGAAGTTATCTTGCCGCATGTGCTCGGTAACATTTACGGTTTCCTGGCTTACGCTACCAGCTGGCCTTCGATTATCGAAAACACGAAGTTACTGGTTGCCTTTGGAGGAATGGCGGCTAAAAACGGACAAATCAATGCCGGCGGTGTCGGCCGTCACACTCAGCGTGAACACCTGGCCGCTGCACGCGCGGCAGGTATCGAATTTGTCAATGTTGGCCCGATGCGCTCCGATCTCGAAGATTTTACCGAATCCGAGTGGCTCGCGCCTCGCCCAGGCACCGATACCGCAATATTGCTCGGCATCGCCCATACGCTGTATGACGAAAATTTATTCGACAAGGCATTTATCGAGCGTTACACCCACGGCTTTAGTCAATTTCTACCTTATTTAACCGGTGTCGATGACGGAATCGTCAAATCAGCCGAGTGGGCCGCGGAAATAAGTGGACTGTCTACCGATAGCATTCGTCAACTGGCAAGACGAATGGCCGGTACCCGTACCATGCTCTCGGTCAGCTGGTCGCTGACACGCCAGGACCACGGCGAACAAACCTATTGGGCGGCGATCACGGTGGCCGCCATGCTCGGGCAGATCGGTTTGCCGGGTGGCGGTATCGGCTTTGGTTATAGTGCTACCAATAGTGTGGGCGACCATGGCACAAAAATTCCCGGTGCATCATTACCACAGGGTCAGAATCCGGTCAGTGATTTTATCCCGGTGGCGCGGATCAGTGATCTATTGCTTAACCCCGGCCAGGCGTTTGATTACAACGGTAAGCAATATTACTATGCCGATACCCATCTGGTGTACTGGGCTGGTGGTAATCCTTTCCACCATCACCAGGACCTGAATCGCATGCTCAAAGCATGGCGTAAACCGGACACTATTATTGCGCACGACTGGTGCTGGAATAGCCTGGCCAAACACGCCGATATAGTTTTGCCCTGTACTACCCCACTGGAACGTAACGATATTGCATTCTCACCGCGCGATCCGTATGTCGTGGTGATGAGCAAGGTTACCGAACCCGTCGGGTCGAGCCGTAACGATTTTGATATTCTGACCGGTATTGCCCGCCAGATGGGGCAGGAGCAGGCTTTTACCGAGGGGCGCGATGAAGGCGAGTGGTTAAAATGGATTTATCAATCGACACAGGAAAGTGCTGCACAACAAGGCATTCAAATGCCCGACTACGAGGACTTGAAACGAGATGGCTGGTTCAAACCCGAACCACCCGAAGACCCGGTTGTCATGTTAAAGTCATTCCGCGATGATCCTGTCGCTAATCCCCGATCTACCGCGACCGGATTGATAGAGATTTATTCACCAACCCTGGCCAGCTTTGAATATGACGATTGCCCCGGCCATGCCACCTGGATAGAGCCGCTGGAGTGGCTGGGAGGGGATACCCGGCGTTTTCCATTGCACCTGATATCCAACCAGCCGTCGACTAAACTACATTCGCAGCTCGATCACGGCAGTTACAGTCGGGCCGCGAAAATAAATCAGCGCGAACCGATTTTACTCCATCCAATTGATGCCGAGCAGCGTAAGCTCAAGGCGGGTGATGTGGTAACAGTGTTCAATGACCGGGGTGCCTGCCTGGCCGGCGTTACCATCGGTGATCAAATTCGACAAGGCGTCGTCCAGATAAGTACCGGGGCCTGGTATGACCCACTCGAACCGGGAAAGCCCGGTAGTCTCTGCAAACACGGCAACCCCAAT
>JACZQS010000123.1 GCA_022545625.1 Pseudomonadota bacterium | reverse complement strand
CGGTCCGACGCTTCGGCATTTTGAATCACAACCCGATTCACCCAGAATTAATCAGAGGCTCCCTAGTATCGTCATCACAGCACCAGGGTCGCCAGGCCGAGGAAGGCAATTATACCTATTACATCGGTAAAGGTAGTCAAGATAACACCGCCGGCAATCGCAGGGTCGATGCCAAACTGGCGTAACAGGATTGGGATAACAGCACCGGCGAAGGCGCCCGCAACCAGGTTTACGATTAAGGCAAAACCGATAATGGCGCCGATGTTAAAGTTTTCAAACCAGATGATAGAAAAGGATGCGACCACCAGTGCCCATATTAATCCGTTCAGCACCCCAATAGTAATTTCCTTTTTAATCAGCGACTTATAGTTTGAGCTGCCTAGCTGGCCAAGCGCCAGGCCACGTATCGCCAGGGTCAGGGTTTGCGAGCCAGCGATCCCGCCCATGCTGGGTACGATAGTAATCAGAATTGCCAGCGCCACTACCTGTTCGAGTATGTCTTCAAAAAAACCGATTACCGCCGCAGCCAGAAACGCGGTCAGTAAATTGATCCCCAGCCACACGCCGCGTCGCCTGGCACTGGTCAGAGCAGGTGAAAACATATCCTCCTCATCGGCCAGGCCCGCCCTGCTCATGATCGAGTGCTCGCCTTCTTCGCGGATAACATCGACCACATCATCGATGGTTATTCGACCGATCAGCTTATGTTGCTCGTCGACTATCGGCGCACTGATCAGATCGTAATTTTCAAATTCGCGGGCAACTTCTGTGTCTGATAAATGGGCGTGCATTGCACTGACATCGGAGCGCATTATGTTTTTTACCAGTACATCGGGATCGTTGGTCAGTAAATCACGCAAATACAATGCACCCAGGTAATGGTCGTGACGATCGGTGACAAATAGTTGATCGGTATGGTCAGCCATTTCACCTCGTATTCGCAAATATCGTAACACCACGTCCAGGCTCACATCCGCCCGGATAGTGATCTGGTCGATGTTCATTAGTCCACCTGCGGTATCGTCGTTGTACGACAATACGGACTCAAGTTTTTTACGTTTTTGCGCATCCAGGGTATGCAGGATATCGACCAGTTTATCGGTCGGCAGGGAAAGAATGATATCGGCTTGATCGTCTACATCAGGCAGGGACTCGATAATAATTGCGATCTCATCTGAACCAAGTGCCCCGAGTTTGTTATCGCGTACTTCGTCCCCGGTTTCGAGTAAAACAGCGCCGAGCCAGGCAGGGTCTATTTGCGGCCAGATGAGATCGCGCTGCTGGGAAGGCAGGGAATCAAGTAAATTGGAGATCTGCGTAACGTTAATACCATTGAGAATTTTCAATATGGCATCGCTGTCAGCGGCATCCAGGGCCATCGATACATCTTGACGTAACTGTTCGATATCGTCTTCAATCATGATTCTGATCGTCGGTCAAATCTAGAGAGTGTATCAGACCGCTCTCTGTCTGGCAGTTCAACCGATATTCAGGGTGGAATTAAAACAACTCGAGAATCAGGAAGACCGTGTGCAGTTCCGTTTCTATTTTAAAGCACCAAAAGTAGGCGCTTTTAGGCGACGACAGCAGGCCCTGATAGGCGCTGTGGAGCGTTTTATAGAGGGGCAATAACTGTAGCGTTTAAATTGACACTAGTGATTAGGGAACCTCTGATCAATTCATGAATGAACGCGTTGTGCCCAAAATGACCAATTCCCATGTTGTGAAACTTAGCAATAGCCGTGCTATTACGCAGCACAGGGAAGTGCCAGTGCCGCGGCGACAGGATGTCGATGAGCGGCCTTGCGTTCCACGCCTTGAACTTGATCATTTTGAATCACAACCCGATTCACCCAGAATTAATCAGAGATTCCTTAGAATAGTTAATTTCGATTAGCGTGTTTCAAAGTAGATGGCATCGATTCCTAAAGTCTGATAAAACACCAACAACAGGCAGAGCGGTCAGTGTGTCATTTAAAACCGAACTGATTTTCCTGGTTGTAGTCATAATCGACTAATTTTATTTCAAAAATACACGAGCTGAGTTTGATGAAAAAAGTAAGCCTGGTCGGAATTATTATCACAATCCTGGTTATATTCTTTGCCTTTGACCTGGGGCAGTTCCTGACGCTGGAGTATATCAAAGGGCAGCAGCACCAGATCGATGCCCTATACGCCGAAAATAAATTTTTAACCCTGGCTTCTTTTTTTCTCATATACATTTTAGTTACCGGCGCTTCACTACCGGGTGCGACGATTTTAACCCTGGCAGCGGGCGCAGTATTTGGACTGCTAAACGCTTTGATACTGGTATCCTTCGCCAGTAGCATCGGTGCCTCGTTGGCCTTTGTAATCTCGCGCTACCTGTTTCGCGAAACGGTAGAAGCCCGTTTTGGCAGCTCGCTCAAAGCGATCAATGATGGCATCGAAAAAGACGGCGCTTTTTACCTGTTTGCGCTTCGTCTGGTACCGGCATTCCCATTTTTTGTGATTAATCTGGTCATGGGTTTAACCCCGATCAAATTAAAAACCTTCTACTGGGTCAGTCAGCTCGGCATGTTCGCCGGTACCATCGTTTATGTTAACGCCGGTACACAGTTAGCCCAGATAAACTCGGCTGCCGAAATACTAAGTGCTGAATTGATTATCTCCTTTGTACTGTTAGCCATGCTGCCATTTGTCGGTAGAGTCATTGTAAACCAGTTGAAATACCGTAAAGCCCTGGCCGGTTTTGTAAAACCATCAAAATTTGATACTAACCTCGTGGTGGTCGGTAGCGGTTCAGCAGGACTGGTCAGCGCTTATATTGCTGCCGCGGTAAAGGCAAAAGTCACGCTCATCGAAAAACACAAGATGGGCGGTGACTGCTTGTACACCGGTTGTGTTCCCTCGAAGGCGATTATTCGTTCGGCTAAATTCATCTCGCATATCGGGCGTAGTCAGGAATTCGGCATCAAGAAAGCGGAGGCCGATTTCGAATTTAGCGAGGTCATGCAACGAGTACACAGGATAATCGAAAAGATAGAACCACACGATTCGGTGGAGCGCTACACTGGACTCGGGGTTGACGTGATCAAGGGAGAGGCGAGGGTAGTTTCGCCCTGGTCGGTCGAGGTAAACGGGCAGACCATCCACGCCAAAAATATCATCATTGCCACCGGTGCCCAACCTTTCGTGCCGCCAATCGACGGCATCGACTCGGTCGATTATTACACGTCTGAAAATTTGTGGGAAATGCGAGAAAAACCACAGAATCTGGTGGTTTTAGGCGGTGGTCCGATTGGCTGCGAGTTGACCCAGGCCTTTGCTCGGCTGGGATCGTCGGTGACCCAGGTAGAAATGCTATCTCGAATATTACTGCGAGAAGACCCGGAAGTATCGGAGATAGTAAAAACCAGGTTTGAAAATGAAGGAATTAGTGTGCTTGTCAATCACAGGGCGAAACAGGTGAGACAAAAAGATGGCAAGGATTACCTGGTGGTTGAAATTGAAGGGCAGGACAGGGAAATCGAATTCGACGCGATTATTATCGCCGTGGGGCGGGTTGCCAGCAGTAGTGGATTTGGCCTCGAAGAGCTTGGCGTGCGGCTCAATCCCAATAAAACGATCGAGGTAAACGAGTATTTGCAAACCAACATCCCCACTATTTATGCCTGTGGCGATGTCGCCGGTCCTTATCAATTCACCCATGTCGCCGCGCATCAAGCCTGGTACGCGTCGGTAAACTCGTTGTTCGGTGGATTCAAGCGCTTTAAGGCGGATTACTCGGTAATACCCTGGGCCACGTTTACCGAGCCAGAAGTGGCGCGGGTAGGCCTTAACGAAATCGAGGCTGGCGAGCAAAATATTGCTCACGAGGTGACTGTTTATGGCATTGACGACCTTGATCGCGCTATCGTGGACAGTGAGGACCATGGATTCGTTAAGGTGCTCACGGAACCCGGCAAGGACAGGATTCTCGGCGTTACCATCGTCGGTGAACACGCGGGTGACCTGATAGCAGAATACGTGTTAGCGATGAAGCACGGCCTGGGATTGAATAAAATACTGGGGACGATCCATATCTACCCGACGCTGTCGGAGGCCAACAAATATGTTGCCGGCAACTGGAAGCGGGCACATGCACCGCAAAAATTACTCGCCTGGATAGCTAAATTCCATCTCTGGCGACGGGGTTGAAACCGGCGACATAAGGAGGCCCTGGAGTTGCGTGCCGACCATAAAGCTTATTTGGCGAAAACAGTATTATACTGCTGACCGGTTTTTACAAAGGTTGTGCACTTGCTCAGCCATTTGAGTTTTTTCGCACCGGCATAGGTGCAGGTACTGCGTATACCACCGAGTAGATTCTGGATTGTTAGCTCAATTTTACCGCGGTAAGGCACCAGGACATCTCGACCCTCTGACGATCGATATTTTTTTAAACCTCCAAAATGCTTTTCGTTCGCCGCCAGCGAACTCATGCCATAAAACTGAACGAATTTTTGTTCTTCTATGACTTCTTCCCAACCATCGGCAGTTTTGCTTACTTCTCCCGTTTTAAAATATTTGGTAATCACCTCTCCACCCCCTTCGTCGTGACCGGCAAACAGGCCACCGAGCATGACGAAATCGGCACCCGCCGCAAAGGCTTTGGCCAGATCGCCCGGGCAGGTGCACCCGCCGTCAGCAATAATATGACCCCCCAGACCGTGAGCAGAATCGGCGCATTCGATAACCGCCGACAATTGTGGGAAGCCAACACCGGTTTGTGTGCGTGTAGTGCAGACGCTACCAGGACCAATGCCGACCTTGACGATATCAGCTCCGCTGAGAATTAACTCTTCTGTCATTTCACCGGTAACCACGTTGCCGGCAATAATGACTATCGCAGGAAAGGCGTCCCGTAATTGCTTGATAAAGGATGAAAAACGCTCTGAATAACCATTGGCAACATCGACACAGACGTATTTTAACTGCTTATCCGCGACCTTGTAGACTGCATTAAACTTGTCGAAGTCATGGCCGGTAATGCCCATTGAATAGGCAACGTTTTCGACACGATTAGACTCGTTGCTGGTAAAAAAATCGATCAGCTCATCGACCTCGTAATTTTTCACCAGGCAGGTGAACAGATTAAGGCCCGCAAGTTTATCCGCCATCTCAAAGGTACCGACACCATCCATGTTGGAGGCCATGATTGGAATACCCTGATAATGGCTACCGGCTTTGCCGGAATCATAATTGCGAAACTTGAATTTACGACTTAATTCGACATCCTTGCGACTTCCCAGGGTACTGCGCTTGGGCCTGATTAATACGTCTTTATAATCGAGCTTGCTATCGTCTTCTATTCTCATGGCTCTTTACTAAGGAACCTCTGATCAATTCATCCAGAATTGCCAGAGGACGAAAAACGAAAAATTGATTTTCGTTTTTCTCACAAAGTCTATGCCTTACAGGCATCGACTTTGGTGGCACATCCATATACCACGGAAACTCTGATTAAATCAGAATTTCCCTAAATGGTAAATCACAAAACCAGCCGCATTCAGGTTAGCGCCCTTTCGAGTTCAGCAAATGTATTCGCTCGTGGTGACAACTCGATTTTGATTCCCAGCCGCTTTTCAATTTGAGTCGATGAGAACAGGCCTGTTATAGCATGGGCACCATCGGGCTGGTCTTCGCAGACCAGTATATGTTGCCGTCCACTCGATTTCATGGTTTCGACAATATCGCCCACGCGTGCAGTTAATATATCGGCGAGTTGTAATGCTTCCAACCGCTCGAGGGGTGTCATAATGTCTCGCGCCAGGATTTCCTCGTGTTTACCCCCGTGTTCCTGTATGTATAGAAGCGGCTTTTCGCCAAAAATATCGTTGTAGGTAACCAGGCCGAGAAGAACCTTATCCTGTTCTGCGACAAATAGCAGGCGTACTCCACAGGCGATCATTTTAGTATTGATCGCGTCTATATTTGCAAGGCTTGTAGTCGCAAATGGCCTGATATGATTGAAGTTCGTCATCATCGAAAATGCGGCATCTTCGAGTGAAATTTTTATCGACTTGCTACGTTTGTTTTGCGTAATCAGGGTTCCGGAAGACAGTGAACTGTATGGCAGGTTTTGATATTCGTATTGCATGCGTACCCCCTCATAATATAGGCCGGGCGCTATCTGTTTTCTGCACTAACTCTTGCTGGTCGTATCAGTTTCCTGTCGCCTGGTAGCCAATATTATACCGCATATCATACACCGCCGGAAATCTCCCAGGTTGATAATTAACGGGTGCGGGGGCAAACTCCATCGTCAGCAAAAAAGAATGCTATTTCTGCGCTGGCGGTTTCGACTCCATCGGACCCATGGACCGCATTTTCATCGATAGTCTCGGCAAAATCAGCGCGTATTGTTCCAGGTGCCGCATCTGCCGGATTAGTCGCTCCCATGACTTCGCGATTTTTCGCGATAGCATTTTCACCTTCTAACACCTGCACTATCACTGGACCCGAGGTCATAAACGAAATCAGATCGGTATAAAATGGGCGCTCTTTATGAACCGCGTAGAAATCACCCGCCCTCTCCGCGGTCAAGTGTTCCATGCGAGCGGCGATAACCTGCAGCCCGGCTTTTTCGAATCGAGCATAAATTTCGCCGATTACATTTTTAGCGACGGCGTCGGGCTTGATGATAGAGAACGTGCGTTCTATTGCCATTACTCAGCTTCTCCAGTGGGCCAGTAAAATAGCTGGGAATAATAGCCGAATTGGGTGATACGGCAAACCTAATTCGGCAAAGACTTTTTCTACTCCGACAATACTTTGGGTGACACTTTTTTTGCATTTTTATGTTACAATATTTTTCAAATAAAAAATGGGAAAAAATTACTTTTTTACCTTTCAAATTTTTTTGAAAAAATTAACATGCTCTTTTGCTGTTTTTGAGGCTTTCTGAGAGTATTTGGTGGCACAAAATATCAAAAAAATTCAGAAGGGGGTAAGGCCATTTTCAGTTTTCAGAAGGGGGTAAAGTCTTAGTGATGCCTCTGGGCGGCTGCCCCCTGCCCCCCCCCATGTGCAACCTATTTTTTTGTATCCCCTCCTGCTTTTAACCTTTCGGTTTTTTCGCTGGGGGCCTCTATTATTTA
>JACZQS010000390.1 GCA_022545625.1 Pseudomonadota bacterium | reverse complement strand
GAGTGCGATGAGACTCGTCTCGATTTCCGGTTACGCACCCGCTATCTCGATAAAAAAGCTTCGACACTGGACCAGGCCCTGGAAATGATCGACGACGCCTGTGCAAAGGGTGAGGCGATTTCAGTCGGCCTGCTCGGCAATGGCGGCGAAATCCTGCCCGAGCTGGTGAAACGCGGTGTCAAACCGGACCTGGTGACCGACCAGACCTCGGCGCACGACCCGGCCAATGGTTATTTACCGATAGGCTGGAGCATGGAGGAATGGACCATGAAGCGCAGTACCGATCCGCAACTGGTAGCCAGTGAGGCGAGAAAATCGATGGTGGTACATGTGAAGGCGATGCTCGATTTCCATCACCAGGGCATTCCCACGGTTGACTATGGCAACAATATTCGCCAGGAAGCTTATAACCTCGGGGTCAAAAATGCGTTCGATTTCCCCGGTTTTGTACCGGCCTATATTCGCCCGCTGTTTTGCCGCGGCGTGGGCCCTTTTCGCTGGGTCGCGTTGTCGGGCGACCCTGAGGATATCTACAAGACCGATGCGAAGGTCAAGGAACTGATTCCGGACGACCCGCATTTGCATCACTGGCTCGATATGGCGCGTGACCGAATCGACTTTCAGGGTCTGCCCGCCCGTATATGCTGGGTCGGCCTGGGCGACCGTGATCGCCTCGGGCTGGCGTTCAATGAAATGGTTAAATCGGGTGAGTTGAAAGCGCCGGTTGTGATTGGTCGCGACCACCTGGACTCCGGATCGGTTGCAAGTCCGAATCGTGAAACCGAGTCGATGATGGATGGTTCAGATGCAGTATCCGACTGGGCGTTGCTGAATCTTCTGCTCAGCACCTCCGGGGGTGCTACCTGGGTCTCGTTCCACCACGGTGGCGGCGTCGGCATGGGTTACGCGCAGCACGCCGGACTGGTTATCTGTTGCGACGGCACCGATGCCGCGAGCGAGCGCATCAAGCGCGTACTGTGGAATGATCCGGCGACCGGGGTCATGCGCCACGCCGATGCCGGTTATGAAGACGCGAAAGCCTGCGCACGCGAACATGGATTGAACCTGGGCGCTATCGAAATATGAGACTGTATCAATATGCTCGGTGTGGCCACCGTCGACGCGGGAAGCCTGCTATGAAGTGCTGGTAGAAGATAATAATGTTTACTGGAAATCGGGTGATGACTATTACCCTTCGGCCGTGATTGAAGACAACGCGTTTTAATTAAAGCAAAATACCTGCGCCTGTGATTCCGGTCCCCTGGCCTTCATGCCTTTCGTCATTCCGGCCCTCCCCGTCATTCCGGCCCCCGAGCCGGAATCTATTAAACCAGTATTGCCAGAAATTCCGGGGATATGGACCGTTGGATTCCGGACAAGGGCTTGAAGAGGGAGAAAATCCCGGTAAATTCAGATATCGAGGTATTAAATGCGATTTTAACCAAATGCTAAATCAAGCCGTCACCAGTCATTGATAAAGCAACTAGTGCATGGGAGTATAATGAGAATAAAATGCTGGATATCACAATATTCGTGCGTGCAACATATTCCAATATTCGCGCGCGTCGCATAATCAACTGTTATGCATCCAATTCAAATAGAAGGCTATCAGAGGAGAGTTTGAAGTGAGTGATGAAAAATATCCTTATGTAAACCACATGAACATTCTTCATGATCCCTTGCAACTAATTGATGTCCAAAACCTAGTTAACGATTGCACAGACAAGTGGTACAACCAAACTCTCTGTCAAGTCAATGACTCGGTAGTCAGGCTCGGCGTGTTAGAAGGCGAGTATCACTGGCACAAGCACGATAAGGAAGATGAATTTTTCTTTACTCTTGATGGGGAGCTAATTATTGATATTGAGGGTGAGGATTCGATTGAATTAAAACCGAATCAAGGATTTGTAGTTCCAAAAGGAGTTGTACACAAAACCAGAGCACCAGGCAAAACCGTAGTGTTAATGATTGAAACAGCAGGCATCATACCGACAGGTGATGCATAACAAACGCATGCAGTCGGGCTTAGCAGAGCTGCGCCACTTATGCGGGGCGTTAGGCCGCAA
>JACZQS010000122.1 GCA_022545625.1 Pseudomonadota bacterium | reverse complement strand
CGATGCAATTGCTCGCTGACGGTGAAGTGGTATTTGGCACCGGGTACAACGGTCGTCTGTTCCAGGCAATCGAGGTCGACAAGCAGCCAATCAAGATGCTCTGGGACGGGCAGGCAATCCAGCTGGATGGCTGGGTAGTCCCCAAAGGCGCTCCCAATAAGGCTGAAGTTATGAAATATCTGCGTTTCGCATCGGATACCCAACGTAATGCAGACCAGGCCAAGTACATTTCTTATGGTCCGTTACGCGCGTCTTCGGCACGTATGGTTGGTAAGCATGCCGATCTGGGCATAGATATGGCTCCTCATATGCCGACCGCACCCGAGAATATGAAGGGTGCTTTTTTCTATGACTTCCTGTGGTGGGCGGATAACAAGGATGATATGACCGAGCGCTTCGAAGCATGGTTGGCTAAAGGGTAAATCTTCAAGCTTTACACTCGCAACACAATCCGGGGTCCTGATAGAGGAAGGACCCCGGACTTAACAATAGAAACGGATCATAATGGCAATTGCTGAAGCAACTAATGAAGTGATTACAACCGCTGATGGCGTTCCATTGAAGGTCAGTCTGAAAAAGGCACTCTGGCAGCGTAAAAAAACAGCATTGCTACTGGTAGCGCCACTGTTTCTATTTGTCATGATTACCTTTCTTATTCCTATCTTCGATATGCTGCTTCGAAGCGTCGATAATTCGATTGTTTCCGAACAATTCCCAAGTGTTGTGGTAGAAATCAGGAATTGGGAACTCAATTCCACCGAATTGCCCGATGAGGCGACATTCCAGGCGCTTTTCAAAGACTTTAAAGCTGGTGCAATAGAAAAAACCATCAGCCGACTGGGCAGGCGACTGAATTATGAGCAGTCAGGCATGTCGAGCCTTTTTAGAAAAACCGCGCGCAAGATTAAAAAACTGGAAACCCCGGAATCAGCAACCGAGACAATGATTGGCCTGGATAAAAAATGGGGCAAACTCGATATCTGGAGACTGATCAAGCGGGAAAGTGGTAAATATACCAGTTCCTACTACCTGTCCGCAGTCGATGCCGAAAAGACCAGCGATGGCTCGTATTCAATGAAAGACGAAGATAGACGGGTCTATATGACTTTATTCTGGCGAACCATCAGGCTAAGTACCACGATTACCCTACTTACCATAATTTTAGGTTACCCGATCGCCTATTTAATGGCGACCGTCAAAACCAAAACCAGTAATATGTTAATTATCCTTGTACTGCTTCCATTTTGGACCTCACTACTGGTAAGAACCTCGGCCTGGATAGCACTATTACAAAAAGAAGGGGTGATTAACGACATACTGGTCGCCATAGGAGTGCTCAGCGATGATGGTCGACTGGCGATGATCCATAACGAAACTGGCACTATTATCGCGATGACCCATATCCTGCTTCCATTCATGATCCTGCCGCTGTTTAGCGTGATGAAAACCATTCCGCCCAGCTGGGTGCGCGCGGCGCGATCGATGGGTGCAACCCCTTTTACTGCGTTTATGCGCGTTTACCTGCCAAATACCATCGCCGGCATTGGCGCGGGAGGCATTTTGGTTTTTATATTGGCCATCGGTTACTACATCACGCCGGCGCTGGTTGGCGGTACCAAGGGCACCTTGATCAGCAACTTTATCGCTCATCATATCTCGTCGTCTTTGAACTGGGGCCTGGCCGCTGCGCTCGGAGCCATACTGCTGGCCCTGGTATTGATCCTGTATATCTTGTACGACAAGGTTGTCGGTATCAGTAACATGAGGCTGGGGTAGACTAATGGCATTACCGATACACGCCTCAATAGGCGAGCACATCTGGCATTACTGCTTTATCGCTATTTGCGTATCAGTATTTTTTTTCCTGATATTTCCAATCCTGATTATATTTCCGCTGTCGTTTAATCAACAGCCCTATTTCTCCTTTACTGCGGAAATGCTACGTCTTCAACCCGATGCCTATACCACCAAGTGGTACCAGGAATTTTTCACCAGCCTGAACTGGCAGGGCGCGGTTAAAAACAGTTTCATCATCGCGTTTTTCTCAACGATTATATCCACTTTTTTGGGCACGCTGGCCGCGCTGGGATTGAGTCGACCCGATTTCCCGTTTAAAACCACGATAATGGGTTTATTGATCTCGCCGATGGTGGTTCCACTGATCATTTCCGCAGCAGGGATGTTTTTCTTTTATTCAAGAATCGGTTTACAGGGTACTCATGTCGGGGTCATATTGGCACATTCGGCCCTGGCAACGCCATTTGTGGTGATAGTAGTGACCGCTACGCTATCCGGGTTTGATCACAGTCTCACCCGCGCTGCCGCCAGCCTGGGATCTCCCCCTACCCATACATTCTTTCATGTCACCGTGCCATTGATTATTCCTGGTGTCATCTCCGGGGCGCTGTTCGCGTTTATCACTTCATTCGACGAAGTCGTGGTCGTGTTATTCGTGGGAAGCTACAACCAAAGAACCATACCCTGGCAAATGTTTTCAGGAATCAGGGAACAGATCAGCCCAACCATCATGGCGGTAGCTACAATACTGATTACAATGTCGGTAATATTGTTAATACTATTAGAACTGTTGCGTCGCCGTAACGAGCGCTTACGCGGTATTACCCCGCATTAATTCCCTGGTGAGTACCCTGTCTGGTGGACAACCCCAGCGTTTATCAACACGTCAATTTCCGGCCACCACATTTCTTCAGGGGGATGGGTAAACAACTTTTCGAGAAAATCCGATGAAACCCCCTGTTGCTCGAAAATCGCCATGTCCTTCGCCTGTTCCGCTGCAACGTCGATGGAAGGAATAAGGCTGTAGGTCTTGTATTGATGAAATCCCAGCCGCGCGTTAATTCCCAGTGTTCGAGTAGTGCCAGCGACAAAGGCAGTGGTGCAAGACGACAGGCATTGTTCGAGGGAAAATGTTTGCAGATTATTGTCCCTGATTAGCCGGGCCAATCCCCTGCCCTCGTAAATCTGGCCACCCTCGCTGTCAAGAATTATCCCGGTTATCTCTGGATATCGCTCTATCAAATCCGCGACCCGATTGGTGATACCAATTTGAAATGGGCCACGCAGATGAATCAGCGTTTCCTGCTCTATCAGGTCCAGTGAATACAGGGGTTCTGGCGAGCTCACCTCCTTGAGTAGCATATCCCGTTTAAAGACCTGCAGTGACTGCCAGGTCTCGATCGTGGCTAGCAGGGTTACCGCCAGGCTTACTACCAGGGCAATTTGTGCGGCAGTTGCCCACGACCTGCCCGTATCGGACTTGATCCGAAGATCGCAGGTGCGTAGGACACCAACCACCTGCCAGGGATAAACGATCAATTTTACGACGATAAAATAAACGATTACGGCGGTGGTAACTGCTGATTCATTCTCAATATAAGGGGGAAATAAAAAACGCTCCAAAATTCCTAACAAGATAAACAGAAGAACCAGGTTTACCCAGAATGCCCGGGTTAATGATAAATTACCCCGCCAGTGTTGCCTTAGGTATTTAAGCACAGCGTTTTAATAGGAGTTCATCGTTTCAGTTGAAGCGCAACCAGGCCATAGGTTCACCGGTTTGGAATCCATTCATCGATACTACAGATATCCGATCCGAATGTTAGGTAATTATTGTGGAAACAATCCCTGCTGGAATCGTTGTCGGTGGTAGAATAATCGATTGATCGTTCTACTATCGCAATACATACACCTTTAATTCAGCCGTATCTGCCGGTTTAACAGGTATTTCCTATTTTTTTGACAACACCGATGCCCGGGATTAACAATGCTCGCCACGCTTAATGCCATAACGCCAATTTTCCTCATCATCGCGATTGGGTACCTGTTATTCCGCACCCGCATCGTCGGTGAAGAAGTCTGGTCAGCCATCGAACATCTCTGCTTTTACTTGTTATTACCCTTTCTCATTATTCGTACCCTAAGTCGGGCTAACCTGGGTAGCGTCCCTATTGCCGATTTCACCCTGGTTCTGGTCATCGCGATGCTCGGTATGTCGGTGTTGTTGATTCTGATACATACCATCTTGCGCCAGCGATATCCCGGCGGTGGGCCCACCTTTACCAGCCTGTTTCAGGGTATCACACGTTTCCACGGATTTGTCGCACTGGCAACTATCGGGCCGTTGTACGGTGATGATGGCGTCACACTGGCAGCACTCGCGCTGGCGATCATGGTGCCAATGCTTAACATGCTGTCGGTGGTAGTATTGTCGCTGTATGGGTCGGGTTCGAATAATCCCGAATTTCGAGCCGTATTCATGCGTGTCCTGAAAAACCCGTTAATCATTGCCTGCGCGGCAGGTCTCGCACTTAACTGGATCGGTGTCCCTGATATCATCTTCGATACTATCGTTATCATTGGTAACGGAGGCCTCGGCCTCGCCCTGTTGGCAGTAGGGGCGGGTTTACGAATCGGCCAGGCCGCGGATCAGAAATTGCTGATTGCGATCGGCGTAATCACGCGTTTAATCGGCATGCCGCTATTAATCATCGGCATGGCCTCGCTGATTGGTCTCGAGGGCTTGCCACGCACCGTGGCGATTATCGCCGGCGCGGTTCCCACAGCGGCAACCTCCTACGTCATGGCGCGAAAAATGGGCGGCAATGCCGAGTTGATGTCCAATATTATGACTTTTCAGGTGATCGCGGCGATTGTCACATTACCAGCTTTCATTTACATCGCTGAGCACTATTGAAGAATTCCTCACTGTTGATTAAACACCACTAATTTATTGGAAATCTTCATATTTTTGATATGGATAATACTTATACTTCGATACCTTTCGATATCATGGATACCGTTACTTGCCACCTGCAGTAGATGACAACTATTTCGACCTCGGCAATCACAGCCGGTCAATTTCAACCAACTCGCAACTCGCCCAGGCATGGTTTGATCGAGGACTAGCCTGGTGCTACGGCTTTAACCACGAAGAAGCGGTACGTTGTTTTGAAAAGACACTGCAGCACGACCCATTGTGCGCAATGGGATACTGGGGTATCGCCTACGCATCGGGTTCATTTTATAACAAGCCCTGGGAATGGTATGGCGATCTGGAACGCACACAGGCGGTAAAAACCTGCCACCGTCATGTCCAGAAAGCGCTTGAGCTAAGTTCCGCAGCGACCCCGCTCGAAGCGCAGTTAATCGCCGCACTGTGCGAAAAACATGCGGCCGCGCAGGCCGACGACCTGACTGAACTGCTGCAGTGGGAAAAAAATTATTCAAATCGAATGCGCGCGCTACAGGAGAATTTCCCTGATGATCTGGATATCATTTGCCTGACCGCCGAATCGATGATGAACCTGACACCCTGGAAACTGTGGGACATTCATCGGGGTATTCCTGCATCGGGGGCACTGACCGAAGCGTCGATTACCCTGCTCGAACAGGCATTTGCGCTGATTGAAAAAAAGCGATTAGACCCGCACCCCGGCATCCTGCATTTTTATATCCACGCGCTGGAAATGTCACCCCGACCCGAAAAAGCACTGCCCGCGGCTAACCGGTTACGAGAGATAACCACCGAATGTGGACACCTGCTGCACATGGCTACGCATATCGACCTGCTCTGTGGGCAGTACCTCGAAGCAGTCGAAGCCAACCATCGCGCTACCAGCGTCGACCTGAAATACATCGCTCTACGGGGTAAGCACGAGTTCTACATGATTTCATGTGTGCACGATTTTCATTCAAATATGTATGCCGCCATGTTTGCCGGCCAATTTGCATTGGCGATAGAGGCTGCCGACAGTATTCAGTCAATTATTGATGACGAATTGATCCAAAGCGATAAACGATATCTGGCGTCGACACTCGAAGGCTACTTTTCGAGCAAGGTGCACGTGCTGATCAGGTTTGGTCGCTGGCAGGCGATTGTCGACGAACCCCTGCCAGCAAATCAGGCCCTGTACCCGATTACCACGGCCTTGCTCTATTACGCCAAAACGATTGGACATGCCGCCCTCGGAGACATTTCCAGCGCCCGGCAGTGCAAATCGAATTTCGATCGACTGCACGAGGCGATACCCGACTGGCATATTATGGCCAATAATCCCACCACCGACATTTTGGCAGTGGCAGCCGCTATGTCAGAGGGTGAGCTTGAATATCACGCCGGTAATCACGACATCGGATATGCTCATCTGCGCGAGGCCTGCGAACTCAGCGACCGCCTCGCCTACTCGGAACCCTGGCCCTGGATGCATCCGCCCCGCCACGCGCTCGGCGCCCTGTTACTGGAACGGGGTCACGTTGAAGAAGCGATGCAGCATTATGGCGATGATCTTGGTATCAACGATACCCTGCCCAGGTGCCTGCAGCATCGCGACAATATCTGGGCGTTGCATGGCTACCTGGAGTGCCTTAAACGGCTGGGACAATCCGCGGGAATCGAGGTTTTCCAGCAAAAGCTCGACCATGCGATAAAATTTTCCGATACCAGTATCGAGTCTTCGTGTTGTTGTCGAAAGAACCTGTTCGACGGGGCTTTATGATATGCCACGGAATCTTGTGACTCGCCATCAGTATTAGATTCCGGCTCTAACGGCCGGAATGACGAGGCTCTGACCTGTTATTCCTGCGCAAGCAGGAGTCTTAATACTGCCACCTTTACTAGATCCCGAATAAACACTTTGTGTTTTCCGGGATGCAGGGCCTCTTTTAGAGGCCATTCACTTGCACCTCGTAACCGGGCGCTTCGGGCTCATCGTCGAGCATTTCGGGCGGAAATCCGGGGGCGAGAATTTCGATCCCGGTTACCTGTTCCAGGCGTTTGATGATATTGGGTGACAGTTCACGCGATCCATAGCGTTCTCGCCCGTCTCTAAAGATCTGCTCCATTATCGGCGCCAGTTCCAGTTTTAAATTGCCACGTTCGGCAACCTCGTTAAACAATCCGATATCCTTGCACACCAGGTCCATGGTAAAGCTGATATCACGACTTCCGTTCAGGATCACCTGGGTTTCGGTTTCATGCACAAAGGAATTACCCGAGGAAATACGAATAGCCTCGTAGGTGGTGTTCAAATCCATGCCGGCAACTTTAGCTGTGACCAACGCCTCGCACAGGCTAAGTAGATTAGCAGTCGCCAGGTAATTGGTAACTACCTTTAAAACCGACTCCGATCCCAACGATCGGGGGT
>JACZQS010000121.1 GCA_022545625.1 Pseudomonadota bacterium | reverse complement strand
CCTTGCGGCCGACGTCGAACCACGCATCCGATTCAAGGTAGTAATAGCCGTCGTCGTAGTCAACGCTGACCGAACGCATTTCGGCCGCATGAGAGAGCGCCGGGGCGAGGATGAGCCCGGCCAGAAAGAGCGCATATGATTTCATCGTTTGAACAAATCTTTGAGCTTGTCTTTGAGTTCGTCTGTAAGTTTTTCCTCAATCTCTTCCTTGGAGATCGGCGCCACTTCGATCGTATAAATTTTGTCGGCTTGATAAGCCAGGTGCTCGAAATCACCGATCGAAGCAATAGTCAATCTGATATTTGAGCCGTCCTGGATGGTATCGATATGAGTGATTGGCGTCGCGAAATCGCTAACATCCATGCGCCGCTGTAATTCATTGGGGAGTACCGTACCGATTAATTCGACATAGACCACATTATTTTCACGCCATACATCGGTACTAATAGAGGGGCTGGTGAGACTGAGAATTATGCGCCCTTCCCCATTCGGCCCGCGTTTAAAATCGATATTGGTAATACCCTTGGCGATTCCTGGTAATCTGGTGGTTAACGAACCACCGATAATCGGTGCATCGGATTGACTGGATACGGGCAATGGTTGACCCGGCTCGCCCAGGGTTAATGTCATCTGATTACCGTCCAAGCTAATTACATATTCACTGTTCTGGGTCAGATTCAGTACAACGCGGGTTCGCCCCTGCGCCGCCGCTGAGATAATGTTCTGCAGGTTACCGATACCAACCTGCAGGTTTCTTTGCCTGAGGCTGTTAGTAGTATCGGCAAAGTCCAGCGCAATGCGGGCGGGTTCATCTATGGTAAAAGTGCGTGGTTCGATCGCATCTTCATCAAACGTGAATACCAGTTGGACCGCGTTTCCGGTCATTACCGAATAATCCAGGCCGATTAATTCGCGGGCGACTGCATTGTTCAGGCCAAGCCCGAGCAGGCATAGCCCGGTTAGAAAGGAATTGAATATTCTAGTGATCTTAGGTCTTGTATTGCGCGTGTTCATGGGTGATTCCTCTCGCTAATCGATCAGTGCTACGGCCGAAGCACGTTCGATATAGTTGCCTAGGCCGTCGGGGACAATTTCCGTCAGCTCAATTATTTGGTCGGTAACCGATATAATACGCCCGTGGTTTTGTCCCATATAATGGCCTTCCAGTACTCGATGTATGGTATTGTCCGGGGCAAATATCAACCCCCATTTAATACCGTCTTTGGTAATAGTGCCTTTGAGCCGTAAGGTATCCAGCGGAAAGTCTTCTAACGGCTCGCGGACCCGATCTATATTGGGCTTGGGACCGCTGGCTATATTTTCGATCAATTCGGCATTTTCGTCCGGACGCCTGAAATCCACCATCCTGAACGGGTCTCGCAGATCATGCGAGGTATATTCGAAGTTCTGGTAGGGCTGAAACTCGGGTATAGGCTCTATTCTACCGGGTGGCTGGGCCTTGATCTGCTGTACAAAAGTGCGGAGATCACCAACTCCCTGGTTACAGGCGGTTAGCAAACCTATCAAAGACAACACAAACACCAAGCGAAAATATTTATCAGGATGACCGGTCATTGCTCATCCTCCTGAAGGTATCGATAGGTCCGGGCGGTTGCTGACATTTTAAGTCTGTCTGCCGACGCCGCATCTTTTGGATCTCTTTCAGCAGGTTCCAGCCTCATGTCGCTGATAGTTACAATCCGGGGTAAGGCCGCAATACCACTGATGAAGGTGGCCATTTGATGGAAAGATCCTATCACTTCCAGCGTTATTGGCAGTTCGGCATAAAATCCCTTCTTTTCCTCTACACTAGGTTTGAATTTATTCACTTCCAGGCCGCTGGCTAAACCGGTTTGTGATACGTCGACGATTAACGACTCGACGTCGGTTTTCTCCGGGAGTTGTCGTAACAGGGCTCCAAAAGTGGCGTTCATTTCGGCTAGCTGTTCCTTATAAAGCTCCAGTTTGGCCGCACGAAGGGCTTTAACTTTAAATTCTTCTTTTAATCCAATTTCCTTTTTTTGTTGATCTTCCAGTTCTATCAACTGTTTTTGTGTATCGAACCATAGTCCGGCGCCAATTATTAGTGTACATAATGTGATGATTACACCCAGTCGAACTGAAAGGGGTGAGTTGCCAATATTATCGGGTTCGAGGTGATTTTGGAGCTCTTCAAAATTCATGGTTTAAGTCCTCCCTCCTCAGTTACCTGGTCTTCGTCAGCATCGGGAGAAGTCTGCTTTACGGTTAGCGTAAAGTTGCTGATACGATTCACCTTTATGTCTTCAATTTCTATTACTTTTAAATTCGGCGCTTTAAGCCAGTCCGATGCGTCAAGGTTCCGCATGTAAGTAGATACTCGAGCGTTAGATTCGGCCTGCCCATTCATCAGCAAGTTGTCCCCGGTCTGGGTTAATGATTCCAGGTAGACGCCGTTAGGCACGGTCTTCACTATTTCGGTAAATAAATGCACGATCGAAGGCCGACTGCGCTGCAAATCCTGTATAACTTCCATGCGTTCTACGAGGCTACGGCGAACTTTCCTGAGTTCACTGATTTCAGCAATTTCTTCGTCCAGCTTGCTAATCTCACCGCTCATGAAACTGTTTCTTGAGAGCTGGTAGTTGATCTTGGTGACCATCTGGAGGTGTATCAAACCTACGATTGCTGCTGCCAGAATCATCATCAGGACAGTGAGAATACCGAACTGTTTTTTCTGTTCCTGCCGAAGTTCCTCGCGCCAGGGAAGCAGATTGATTGCGGTAATCATTGATATTCAGCCCCGCGAATGGCGAGTCCGGCGGCTATCAGGAACGAAGGTGCATCAGCTTTCAGGTTGGCTTTATTGACCCTGCTTGAGGATGACATATCGCTAAAAGGATTGGCTATTGTCGTAGGCACGCCGATATGAGACTCGGTTAGTTCCGCCAGATTCGGTAAACACGAGGTACCGCCAGCCAATACCAGATGGTCTATGTCACTTTCTGAACCGCCTGCGGAATAAAAGAACTGTAAAAATCGGCTGACCTGTTGCGCGGTTGTTTCCTTGAATGGCTCGAGCACTTCGGGTTCGTAATTATCGGGCAGTCCGCCCTGGCGCTTGGCGAGTCCAGCTTCATCATAGGACAAGCCATAGCGGCGCATTATTTCTTCGGTCAACTGCTTGCCGCCAAAATTTTGCTCGCGGGTGTAAATTAACCTGTGATTTTGTATCACGCTCAGATTAGTCATGGTCGCACCGATATCGACGATGGCAATGGTCTTGTCCATGCCTTCGTCAGGCATTTGTGAAGCCATCGCGGAAAAAACGGTCTCTACGGTATAAGCCTCGATATCGACGATTTTGGCGGTCAGGCCAGCAAGTTCGATTGCGGTGACGCGCTCGTCTACATTTTCACTTCGACAGGCCGCCAGTAATACGTCGACAGTCTCGGGATTATCTTCGGTGATACCCAATACCTGAAAATCGAGGTTAACTTCTTCCAGCGGATAGGGTATATATTGATCCGCTTCGAGCTGAATCTGCCCTTCCATTTCTTCTTCCGAAAGATTCGCGGGCATGGTGATTTTTTTCGTGATAACCGAGGAACCGGCGACCGCTATGGCAACATTTTTTGATTTTACTTTTGACTTGTTCAGCGCACGCTTTACACTTTCACCTACCGCTTCGATTTCGGCGATATTTTTTTCGACGACGGCATTTACCGGCAACGGCTCAACACCAATACCTTCGATTCGGTAGGTGGAACCGGTTTTACTCAATTCCAGCAGCTTTACTGATGTGGAACTAATGTCTATACCGATTAATGGTGGTTTTTTTTGCGATAAAAACACAGGTGTTCCTCAGTGTATGCCTATGTTCATAGATCCTATACTATAAATCTATAAATTACATTAAGACCCGGTTGTAAGTATTTAAAATGTTAAATTATTCTAATAAATATGCCGACGAGTCTAGTTCAACATATTTGCCCTGTCGATACTTTTCAGGTAATTCCTTATATGTATAGCCTAACTTTATGAAAAAACTAGTAAAGATCATCTCATGGCTGTTTGCAGCCGGGTCTATCGTTCTTTTTGCCGGTGTATTCTATATTTACGGGGTTTTAGTCCCCGCATTACCTTCGGTCGAATATCTGGAAGACACGCAATTACAGGTACCCCTGCGCGTTTACGATAGAAACGAAGTTTTATTGGCTGAGTTTGGTGAGCATAGACGCATTCCAGTTAATTTCGAGAATATTCCAACGCATGTTATTGACGCCTTTATCGCGGCTGAAGACGACCAGTTCTGGAATCACGTCGGTGTAGATCCGGTTGCTCTGATTGCCGCAGCCTATGAGTTGGTGTCTACTGGCAAGAAAACCCGGGGCGGGAGTACGATCACCATGCAGGTGGCGCGCAACTTTTTCCTCAGCAAGGAAAAGACCTACGCGCGAAAGCTCAACGAGATATTGTTGGCACTGAGAATAGAAAGCGAGTTGAGTAAGGAAAAAATTCTGGAGTTATATCTGAATAAAATTTTTCTCGGTCATCGCTCGTACGGGATTTCTGCTGCTTCGTTGGTATATTATGGCAAAGCACTCAATGACCTGAGTATTGCCCAGGCCGCGATGATTGCCGGTTTGCCCAAGGCACCCTCGAAATATAACCCCATCATTAACCCCGAGCGGGCACTCATCAGGCGTGACCATATCCTGGGTCGCATGCGCGTGTTAAATTTTATTGGTGACGAGGTCTATGAACTGGCCCGGGCCGAACCTGTCACCGCCGAGTTATATGCTACCAAAACCATCGCCGACGCAAACTATGTTGCTGAACTGATTCGAGCTGATCTATTCGAGCAGTACGGCGAAGAAGTTTATAAAGCAGGGATGAATGTATATACCAGTATCGACGGTGAATTGCAGGTGGTTGCTAATCAGGCCCTGCGCAGGGCCTTACTGGATTACAATCGGCGACACGGATATCGTGGTGTTATCACTAGCATCGATGTGCCAGATTTACTCGAATCACCGATCGATTACGAAATCGCTGAAGATCTGGAAACCCTGTCCTGGGATCCGTTTGGCCTTGATCTGGTTTCTGATCAACGCATCGGTGGATTGCGCAAGGGGGTTGTTATATCAATCAACCAGAACCAGGAAGCAGAAGAACCGGTATCTGTGGAAGAACCTTCGACCGAAACGGTCGAGGAGGTGGAGGTCGAAGATAAATCTTCGGCGACAGTAATGATCTCGAATTACGAGAATATCGAATTACTCTTTAAGGGTGGAATCGACTGGGCCAGGACCTACATCGAGGCCAATAAGCGGGGCAAGGAACCTTTGGCGATTGAGAATGTTCTATCCGTCGGCGATGTTATCTGGCTGGAACAACGTGATGACCAGTGGATGCTTGCAGATATTCCGCGAGTTGAGGGGGCAATCGTGTCGATTGATTCAACCGATGGTGCTATTCGAGCCATGGTCGGAGGTTTCGATTATTTTAAGAACAAATTCAATCGGGCCACGCAGGCCAAGCGGCAGCCGGGTTCGAATTTCAAGCCCTTTATCTATTCGGCGGCACTCGAGAAAGGTTTTACCGCGGCAAGTATCATCAATGACGCACCGGTAGTTTTTGATGACGATTCCCTCGAAACTACCTGGCGACCGGAAAATTACTCGGGTCGATTTTATGGTCCGACGCGTCTGCGCGAAGCCCTGGTAAAATCGAGAAATCTGGTGTCGATCCGGATACTACAGGCCATCGGCTTGCGCCATGCCACGCGCTATGCGGAACGATTTGGATTCAAGCGAGCCGATATGCCATACGATCTCTCCATGGCGTTGGGCAGTGGGACATTTTCTCCCCTCGAAATTGTTCGCGCTTACTCGGTTTTCGCCAATGGAGGATACCTGGTAGACCCCTATACCACGATTCGCGTGGAGACGGGCGACGGGAAAGTTATTTTTCAGCATGAAGCGCTCAGCGTATGTCAGGGTTGCGAACTGGAATCGCTTGAAAGTCTCGAGCTAGAGCCAGAGGAGAGCGCTTCCGCAGCGACTGACGAAATTACAATAGCCGATGGCAGCATAGAAGTTTCGGCATTAGAGGACGAGGAAATCGAGATCGAAATTGAAACAGTGCCGGAATACGCGCCGCGAGTGATATCTGCTCAAAACGCTTTTATCATGCGCTCGATGATGCGCGAAGTTGTCAATCGAGGTACTGCGGTACGGGCCAAGGCCCTGGGTCGGGCCGACATCGGAGGTAAAACGGGAACCACCAACGATCAGATTGACGCCTGGTTTAGCGGTTTCAATGACCAGGTGGTGACAACCGCCTGGGTTGGATTTGATAATCAACAAACGCTCGGAAATCGGGAAACGGGTGGGCGTGCGGCCTTGCCAATGTGGTTGAGTTATATGAAGGTAGCACTGGATGGCAGTCCCGAAAACCTCGAGGAACAGCCAGCGGGGCTGGTTACGGTACGGATCGATTCCCAGACCGGCAAACGCGCCGGGCAGGATACTGTGAATAGTAGATTTGAGATTTTCAGGATTGAAAATGCGCCGGCAGAAAAAATTGTTGCCCAGTCGAGTGATGACTCTATCACTCAAACCGGGACCAGGTTGGTGAGCGATGAGGAAATTGCCGAGGAAATATTCTAGCTGTGGCAGACTCCTGGGCCCTTGAGTTATCCGGGTTTTTGCTGGCGAATCTCGAGGCCGAATTCGTGTACCGCGTCGATTAATACCGCGAGATGCTCCGGGTCTACCGATGGATGAATGCCGTGTCCAAGATTAAATACATGGCCGACCTGGTTGCCATACCTTGTTATCACGTCCCTGACTGCATCGCGAATGACCTCAGGCGATGCGTACAGGATGCAGGGATCAAGATTTCCCTGCAGCGCGACTTTACCTGCCACGCGGCGTTTTGCCTCGTCAATATTGATAGTCCAGTCTAATCCGACCGCATCACAGCCGGATTCTGCAATTGCTTCAATCCACTGTGCACCGCCCTTGGTAAACAGCGTTACCGGAATAGTTTGACCATCGTGTTGGCGTTTTAACTGGTCAACGACCTGCTGCATATAATCGAGTGAAAAGCTGCGGTAGGCTTGCGGGGTTAACACTCCACCCCAGGTATCAAAAATCATTACCGCCTGGGCACCGGCTTCAATTTGTGCATTCAGAT
>JACZQS010000389.1 GCA_022545625.1 Pseudomonadota bacterium | reverse complement strand
AGCTTAGCGCCGATGACCGTGCCCTGTGCGTATTACCGGTTTACCACATCAACGGCGCCATGGTGACCGTTTCGGCGCCGCTGTACAGCGGTGGCAGCGTGGTCATGCCAAACCGTTTCAGTGCCAGTACCTATTGGTCACTGGCGGCCGAATACCAGTGTAGCTGGAGCAGTATCGTACCGACAATTATCAAGTACCTGCTCGACCGGGCCGACCAGGAACCCTATGAATTTGGTAAAGACGAGCGCCTGAAAAATTTTCGCTTTGCACGTTCGGCATCCGCACCGCTGGCGGCGGTAACCCTCGAGCAGTGGGAATCTGTATTCCAGCTGCCAATGATAGAAACTCTCGGGCTTACCGAAACAGCGGGTACCGTGTCAACCAATCCACTACCCCCGCGACCTCGTAAACCTGGATCGGTGGGTCTGGCCTGCGGCAACGAGATCATAATTGTCGATGACGCGAGACAAGAGTGCCCGCCAACAGTAGTAGGAGAATTGGTGATTCGTGGCAGCAACCTGCTCGACAGCTATTACAAGAATCCCGAGGCGACCGATGCCTCGATTGTAGACGGCTGGTTTTATAGTGGTGATCTTGGCATGAAAGACAAGGACGGGTATATATTTATCACTGGCAGAATTAAAGAATTAATCATTCGTGGCGGTGAAAATATAGCGCCGCGCGAAATCGATGATGTACTTTACCAACACGAGGCGATACTAGAGGCCGCAGCGGTCGGAGTAGACGATGACATCTATGGACAGGAAGTTGTCGCTTGCGTGGTACTGCGCGACGGCTATCAGTGTAACCAACAGGAGCTGATCGAATTTTGCGAATCGGCAGTCGGTAAATTCAAATCTCCCAAGACCGTCTATTTCTTCGATGATTTACCCAAGGGCCCGTCCGGTAAGATTCTGCGCCTCAAACTACCCGAATTAATCGACAAGATATTAGACTCTGACTAGTTTTTCCATATACAGGCCGTCGTAGCTGGCCGATCCTTCTTGCCGGTGCCACAACCGATAAAGATGTCGTTTGCGCTCGGTTTCATCAAAATCTTCGAATTTGCTGCGGTAGTGCCCTACCTCATGATTATTGAGGTATTGAATTTGGCCGCGCTGCAAGGGCGCTTCAAACCACAGATCTTCTGCCGTAGAAACTTCATCGATGGCGTCAAGCGCGTCGCTTAGTGCATCGTCCATTGCTTCGCCGCCAACTTCATAGCCCTTACGCACCAACGATGAGTTGGCCCGGGCAAACAGGCGTTCGTTGCGCCAGCTAAAATACGGTGCGAGGCAAACAGGCTCTGCACCCTCGGCATGTTCTTTTTGGCGATCAAACAGCATCGGCTGGTAGAGCCGAGCCAATAGGCTGGGGTAACGGTCCAGCATACGTTGGTGTACCGAGTAGAGGCTGCAGAATCGGCTGAGTCCGCCACTTTTGGCGGCATTGTGACAAAACAGGCCGACGTAATCAGGCACCATTCGTGCAAAGGCATTGTCTGTATGGAACACCAGTTCTACCCTGGTATGCGATCCGCGAACCCCATAGGAGTAGGTTTGACCCGTATCGCGCACATCGTAAATCATTTGCCCATTCCATTTTTGTGCGACCGGGCGACCGATGCATTGTCCGAGTACCCAGTAAACTTCAACCAATGTCTCGATTGGAAATTCGTCGAGTGGCAAGCGATCGAGCACAGCGAATCCAACGCCGTCATCTAGTATCGATTTCATCCTGCCCATCAAAATCCGGCAGTCAGGCAAGCTTAGATCGTCAAGTCGACGTTGCAACATTTGTAACGGATTGTCCTCGATGAATGTCGCCAGTTGCCTGATTTCCCGCAGGGCCTTCTTTGGCAGATCGATTAACCAGTCGGACTCACGGACATCCTGCGCGAGCCAGACCAACCGCTGCGAAGGCGGGTTACGTACCTTCGAAACTTCGCCACTGCAATCGAGATAACGACATTGCATGGCATTAACCGCGAACAACGCTTACCAGGCCCAGCGCGGGGTTAACGCTTACCCGGTCACCGGTCTGGATTAACCGGGTCACATCACCTTCTTCGAAACGATCACACAGTGCCAT
>JACZQS010000120.1 GCA_022545625.1 Pseudomonadota bacterium | reverse complement strand
CCTCACGGGTAATAATCGGGATAAAACACAGTTGTTTGCTGTGTGATTCCACCAGCTTCGCAATTTGTTTCGCATAGGCCAGCTCTTCTGTGGTGCGAGCCGAATAGGTCAGGATGACACGCTCGAATCTCTGCCAGACTTCATCACCTTTGAGAATAGACAGATACGGACCTATCGCGGTACCGGTTGCCATCATCCACAAATTTGCGACGTCGGGTACTTCATTGACGGTCAGAAAACCCGCTGGATTGATAGCCACCCAAACATCGTCTCCCCGCTGGAGTTCGAACAGGCGCGGTGACAAGGGGCCATCGGTGACAATATTGAAAAGTATCTCCAGCTCGGGTTCCGACGGAGAATTGACCAGGGAATAAGGACGGGCAACAATTTCGCCGTCAATTTCGAGTCCGACACGAACAAATTGCCCGGCGTTAAACGCGCCCAGATCTGCGTCAATTTTTAATGAAGTTAGATCTTCGGTCCAGCGCCGATTCTCAACTACAGTTCCATTTAACCACTTTGCCATAGCCGGGGTTCCTGCCTCAGTTATTGTTAGTCATAGTTATATTGAAGATACGGGCAGGTGAAGATGAAAACAACCCCGCGTCACGATAGAATGGGCTTTGATTTCAAATTATTTACAGGGCTTTCGATAATGTCTAATACCAGCCTGGGTCTGGGTGAAGACCTGCAACAATACCTGTTGGATGTGTCATTACACGAACCAGAAATTTGCCAGCGCCTACGCGAGCAAACCGTGCTGATGGCCGAGGGCATGATGTTGAGTTCACCCGAGCAGGTACAGCTGCTGTTGTTATTATGCAAAATGCTGAACGCCAAATCCGGTATTGAGGTCGGTACCTTTACCGGTTATACCAGTCTGCGCCTGACCCTCGGTATTACTGATTTACAAATGACCTGTTGCGATATTAGCGAGGAGTTTACCGCTATTGGAAAACAATTCTGGCAGCAAGCCGGTGTGGATGACCGCATTCATCTACGCCTCGCGCCCGCTCTCGAAACTCTCGATGGCTTAATCGCGAACGGTCAATCCGAAAGTTTCGATTTCGCCTACATCGACGCCGATAAAACGGCTTATCGTGATTACGTGGAACGCTGCCTAACCCTGGTTCGTGCGGGTGGATTAATCGCCCTGGATAACACCCTGTGGAGTGGATCGGTGGCTGATCCGGAAGACAAGGGCGAGGACACGGTAGCATTGCGACAACTGAATAGCTGGTTGCATTCGCAAAACGAATACGATTATGACCTATCTCTGATACCGATCGGGGATGGCCTGACTTTATTACGCAAGGCATGATCTACCATTATGTTTCACATCGTTTCAACCAGTAATGAAATAAATGAGGTGGTAAAAATTGCCCGGGATATCTGGACAGAATACTACCCACCAATTATTGGAATCGACCAGGTAGAGTACATGCTCGAAAATTATCATTCTAAAGACGCCATAACAAACGAAATAACTCGAGATAACTATGCCTACTATCTAATTAAAGATAAAAATCGAATTATTGGTTACATCGGTATTCAGCTAAAAGGGGATTATTTATTTTTAAGCAAGATATACATACAGTCGAGCGAGCGTGGCAATGGTGTGGGTAAGGCATCGATGAATTTTATTAAGGATCTGGCGCAAAAAAATAAAATGAATAGGATTTCACTGACCGTCAATAAAAATAATACCGAATCAATAGCCGCCTATTACAGGCTCGGATTTATTAAAACCGGTGATATTTGCGTGGATATTGGCGGGGGCTATGAAATGGACGATATCCAGATGGAATTAAACCTTCCGTAAGCGTATAGGTTACTCAAGCAGTATCAATTGTAGGGAGTAAAAAATGTCGGATTTTGTTGAAAAAACTGGAAATTGCCTCTGTCGCGCAGTCCGTATTTCCGCAAAAACCCCAAATACAAATGTTGGTGCCTGTCACTGTGGAATGTGTCGAAAATGGGGTGGTGGGCCCTTTATGACAGTTGATTGCGGGGCAGATGTCTCATTTGAAGGCGAAGAAAGTATATCGGTGTTTGACTCATCCGAGTGGGCCGAACGTGGCTTCTGCAAAAAATGCGGAAGCCACCTGTTTTACCGATTAAAACAATACAAACAATACTTTATACCTGCAGGATTATTCGATGACGATGACAGTTTTATTTTTGATCACCAGGTGTTTATCGATAAAAAACCTTCGTTTTATAGTTTCTCAAATAAAACTAGCGATATGACAGAAGAAGAATTTTTTGCTAAATATGCTCCTACCCAGGAATAAACCATTTCAGGTCGATACTTTCAGCCGGGGAATGATTCGGGATTACGGGTGGCACTCACTTCGCTGGAGTAAGGTTTCTCGACAGCGCGCCTTACCTTAAATCCATCCCCGATATCGATATAAATCATCGCTGGTTACCGTTGGTTAAGCGCTACATTTCGATGACGGCCTCGATTACCGGGTTTCCCGCCAGCCCGATTACCACTACCGGTATGGCGCTTATTTTTACCGGTGGGCTTATGGCCCCTGGCATTATCGCCAGATCTTTGTCCATCCCGATGTCCCGGTTTCGGTTTCTTTGATTTTTTAGCCCGTATCGGGCGATTCGACAGTTTCGACTCGGGCAGTTCGTGGACAGGTTCGAAGCCATCGATCAGCTTGCGTGTCAACAACTGCCTGAGTAGTCGTTCAATGTCGGAGAGCTGTATAAATTCATCGGCACTGACCAGGGATATCGCCTGGCCGGTAGCGCCTGCGCGCCCGGTTCGACCAATTCGGTGAATATAGTCTTCCGGCACATTGGGTAGATCAAAATTAACCACCTGTGGCAGTTGATCGATATCCAGACCCCGTGCCGCGATATCGGTTGCTACCAGTATGTGTATTTTGCCGCTTTTAAATTCTGCCAATGCTTTGGTTCGCGCACCCTGGCTCTTATTGCCATGAATTGCGACAGCATTGATTCCGGCTGACTCCAGCTGGCGGGTTAATTTATTAGCACCATGTTTGGTACGAGAAAAAACCAGTACCCGTTGCCAGCGATTATCCAGGATCAATTGCGTCAACAAAGCCGCCTTTTGTTTCTTATCGACCGGGTAAATCCATTGATCTACCGATTCTACCGCCGTATTGCGTGGGCTGACTGAAATTTCTACTGGATCATTTACCAGCCCTTTGGCAAGATCACGAATCTGTTTAGAGAAGGTCGCCGAAAACATCAAGTTCTGACGGTATTTGGGTAAAAGATTAAGGATTTTTCGGATGTCGTGAATAAATCCCATATCCAGCATGCGGTCGGCCTCGTCCAGAACCAGCACTTCCAGGTGTTTGAATCGTACTGCATTCTGATTATACAGATCGAGCAAGCGACCCGGTGTCGCCACCAGCACATCAACTCCTTTTCGCAACTTGATCATCTGTGGATTTATCTTCACGCCACCAAACACCGCGGCAGATCTCAGGGGAAGATACCTGGCATAGATTGAGACACTGTCCGCAACCTGGGCTGCCAGCTCACGCGTCGGTGTCAATACCAATGCACGCGCCTGATTGGCCTGCGCAGGCCGGCCTTTTGACAGTCGTTCCAGTATTGGCAGCGTGAACCCCGCTGTTTTACCGGTGCCAGTCTGAGCTGCACCCATGACATCTTTGCCCTGGAGTATTGCAGGTATCGCCTGCACCTGAATCGGCGTAGGTGTTTCATAACCCTGTTCAACAAGAGCATCAAGGATAGGGGCGGACAGGCCCAGCGAGGTAAAACTCATAAGGAAATCTCTGTAGCTTAATATAGCTACATTTGATGGAATGGATAGGTGATTTGGCGGCGTGCAGCTTACAGCAACTCATGACCAGGCGCCATCGATGCTTTAATCGACTGGCAGGCTACTCAGAAATCAAAATATTGGTAATTAAGGATTATTTGTCTCGCAAAGACGCAGGGCAGGCAAAGGAAAAACAGGCAATGGGTATAAAGAACGAAATGGTATTATCTATACAACAACCCACAATTAGATTTGCCCGTGGGACCTTCAAACAATGTGTTTGCGTGCTTAGCGCCTCTGCGAGCGCATTGATCATGAGGCTGGCTCTGGAATCTGGACAGTATATTCCTTTGATGAATAACCATGCTTCAGGTCCTTCGCGCGAATTTTTACCCGGCTAGTCCCGGCTGGAATCTTGACGCCCGACAGGGATCGGGTAAACGGTTGTTCGTCGACATGCGGATGATAGAGCACACGCGATTTCAGCAGTCTTCCATCCATCGTCATTACGTCCCACTGGTTGGCGTAGTGATCCCAACCCTCGTCACCGTGTTTCAAAGTGACCGAAAACGTACAACTACTACTACATACCACCTCAACATTAACGATTTCGACCTGGCCACCAGATACGAAACCGGGCGCCAACATTCCGATTAGAATAGTTACCCAACTAATCAATCGCTTCATTCTTCGTCCCATTTCGCCATCATTCACTGGATCGACCGCATTTCCAACAAAATTCAAAGGCGCCACCGTTTTTTTCCTGGCAACCAGTGCAATACCAGTAGTCCTCATTGCGATCGAATACGATTTTCTGCAATACTGATTCTGCCTCGACAAAGCGATCATTATCCGCTACCCACAATTCAGGCCAGGTATCAAAGGTCGCGAGGTCGCCGGCACCACCCGAGGCAAACTCGTTGATCACCGAGCACTCGATACCCATATCTTCCAGCACATTTTTCAGGTTGAAGATAATCATGCGATTTTCATGGGTGTAGAGTTTTTTCATCGATTAAATCAGGCCCTGCACTACAGACCCCTGGACTCTTTAACTCTTTCATATGCCAATTTAATCTGCTGGGTTTTCTCGGTAGCGTCTTTGATCATTTCATCGGGCAAGCCTTTAGCGACGAGCTTATCGGGATGATGTTGTGACATCAGCCGGCGATAGGCTTTTTTCATTTCGGCATCGTTAACCGACTTATCGACCCCGAGTATCGCGTAGGCGTCTTCAATGGGTACCTGCGGCGCCTGCGGACCCCGATAGCCACCACTGCCGAATCCAGCCTTTAACATTTCCTCCAGTCGATCGAACTGCGCAATGGGAATCCCGAGTCGCCCACAGATATGATGCAACACTTGTTTTTCGGCCGGGTGCATCACGCCATCGGCATAGGCCGCCTGCAACTGTATCTCCAGAAACATCTGGATCAGCGTACCGCGGCGTCGCGTTTCTTTTTTAAATTGATCTAGAATTTCGTCGATGGGGAAATCACCCGATTTACCCTCGTTGAATAATTTTCTCGCCGACTCGCGCATTTCGGCTGTGAGGCCGAGGTGGCCCATCACCGACTCGGCAAGCCGAATTTCATCCCGGGTTACCTTGCCGTCGGCCTTGGCAATGTAGCCCATCACCGAAAAAGTGGCAGTGAAAAATGCGGCCTGCACTCGATCCTGGCCACCGACCTGCCAACCGGCATCACCCAGCGAATTCATACCTCGGTCAAAATTATGCCCAAAGGCAATTCCCATCAATGCCCCCAAAGGCCCACCGATCATAAAACCGAAGGCGCCGCCGAGTGCTTTTCCCCACCATGCCATGCTTATCTACTCCTGTTTATCGTCTTCACGTTGATTGACTCGATCAATTTTTGCCTGCTGATGTTTCAGATCCTCGTGATAAATACAACAGACACCGTTCCCACCGTACTCGAAGTCGATCCATGTCATTGGCAAAAACGAATATTTTTTCATCATCGCCTGCTGCGAATTACCTACCTCGATAAATAGTACGCCCTGCCCAGTTAGATACTCACCGGCATCTAATAAAATTCGATCGACCATCGCGAGACCATCTTCACCAGCAGCCAACCCAAGATAAGGTTCAAATTTAAATTCTTCGCTCAGTGCAGCCATATCTTCGGCATTTACATAGGGTGGGTTACTGACAATGACGTCAAACTGCTGAGGCGGAATACCGTCGAATAAATCTGACTCGTACAGCGTCAATTGTTCACTCAGACCATGATCGCGACAATTGATGCGGGCCACTTCGAGTGCATCGGCAGAAATATCCGCAGCGACAACTTCTGCCTGTTCGAACAGATACTGGCTGGCGATAGCTATACAGGCACTGCCAGTACATAGGTCGAGTATGCTGTGCACCCGGCTACTATCAATCCAGGGCTCAAAATGATTGGCAATCAATTCCGCTATCGGTGAACGCGGTACCAGCACACGTTGATCGACATAAAATTTCAACCCGCAAAACCAGGATTCGCGCGTAATGTAAGCCACTGGTTGCCTGGTATTAATGCGCTGTTGCAATAGTCCGATAACCTGTTTGCGCTCTGAGTCGGTCAGCGTGATATCGAGATAATCTTCAGACCATTCAACCGGCAATGCAAGCAGGTGCATGGTCAGATATTTTGCCTCGTCAAATGCAGTTGCAAAACCGTGACCAAAAGTCAGCTCATGTCTATCGAATTCGCTGCTGCCCCAGCGAATAAAATCCCGGATAGTCGATAAATCGCCAGGCGATTTTGGGTTAACCACGTTGAGTTTCAAATCGAATAAAATATAATGCCGCGGATTCTACACCAAAATTCATATATCGACTCACAATGAAAAAGGTACATCTAATCTCCATCTCGTTAATTGCATTATGCACTGGTTTCGCCATTTCATGGATGGCTTACGATTCAGTACCGGTAAAACTTGAGGCGGGTCTGTGGTTTGGCGATCAGGCAAAGGTTTTACCCGATTTTCGGTTGATTGATCACAATAATAAGACCCTGGGGAAACCTGAACTGACCGGTAAATGGAGCTTAATGTTTTTCGGCTATACCCATTGCCCCGATGTCTGCCCAATCGGTCTGCAAACCTTGAGCGACCTGTTAAATACAATCGAAGATAACAGTTTTAGCCACATGATCCAGGTCATATTCGTTTCTGTCGATCCTGATCGTGACACCCCTGCTGTTCTTAAAACTTATTTGCAAAATTTTCATCCCGACATCATCGGCGCATCAGCATCCAGCGAGAGCCGGCGCTCATCTGGCAGTGGCCATGCGCAGCGCTCATCGCCTTCGAATCTGCTCGTCACGGACATCATGACACGACCCGCCGTCTCCATCTCACCTGAGCGTACCGTCAGGGACGCATGGCGGATGATGGCACGGCACAAGATCCACTCGGTGGTCGTCGCAGAAACGGACAAGCCCGTCGGGATCCTCACCCATGGGG
>JACZQS010000388.1 GCA_022545625.1 Pseudomonadota bacterium | reverse complement strand
TTGCCCGACCGGGTACTTGTAAAGGTAACGGATTTCTAACCGGTAGTCTGCGCTTCGCCTTTCTGCGTAAGTTCAAATTCAACAATAAATACACCCGATGGATCCGTTTATGGTTCCATTTATAGCCCAACGCCTTTATGCGCTTTCGGCACTTGGGAAATCCCCACCTGGGGTGCTTTTCAATTAAGGCCAACAACACGTCAATCAGCTCGTCGTCATCAGGCCGCCTGGCCTGGTAGTAGTAGGCTGTCCGGCTCAAACATGCCGCCTCACAGCATCGACTGATCGACGCCTGGAATCGGGTGCGAAGCTGTTGCACCCAATCCCTGCGTTCTGCTGTTGGCCTTACAGCTTTTTTATGATTTCCTCTTGCATCCGGCTTTTAAGGCTCAGATCGGCATACATTTGTTTCAGTTGCCGGTTTTCATCTTCGAGCTCTTTAATTCGCCGGATATCGGAAGCCTCCATACCGCCGTACCTGGATCGCCACTTGTAAAAAGTGCTATGGCCCACGCCGTGCGTACGACAGACCTCCGGGACAGGTATCCCAGCCTCTGCTTCTTTCAAAATGCCAATAATTTGGCTTTCAGTTAATCGTTTCGTCATCGTAAAAACTCCTATTCAGGTATTATAGAAATTTCTACTTTCGAGCTGTACTAGTTTAAGGGGTACTTACAACCAAAGGCGGGCGCAAGATTGCGCTGTATTTTCATAATCAGGATGATTATGCTTTCCACACTTTTCCCACACACGCTACGCCATGCATGAAATTGCTTTTGATCTGCTGATACTGCTTACCGGTGTCTGGCTGGTCGCGGTGACGCTGCGACCACTCGGCCTGCCGACGGTGATGGGCGAGCTGATCGTAGGCGTAATTTTAGGTCCTGCGGTGCTGGGATGGATTCAACCGGGTGAATTGATCCAGTTACTGGCCGAGATCGGTATTTTCTTCCTGATGTTTCACGCCGGTGTCGAGACGCAGCCGCTTGAATTCTACCAGGCATTGAAGCGCTCGATGGGAGTTGCTGTGGTAGGTGCCATAGTGCCGTTCACGGTCAGTTTCGGTGTGGCCCTGATGTTCGGCATTGACCTAATTGGGGCTACCTTTGTCGGGCTAACAATGACGGCCACTGCGGTGGTGATTACACTCAAGAGCCTCAAGGATATCGGGCTGGCGAATACCCGGGTGGCGCGCATAATTATCGCCAGTTGCGTCATTGATGATCTGCTGACGCTGGTATTTTTTGGCCTGGTGATCGGGGTATTATCGGGGGGGACTTTCGAGCCTATCAACATTGTTATCACGCTGGTCAAGGTCCTGGCATTCATCGCCGTAGCAGTGATTCTGGGTCGGTTCGTCTATCCCCGTTTGACCCTGCCGTTTCGCTCCGAGGGGGGCAAGGGTTTTACCTTCGTATTGGTGATGGCCCTTGCCCTGGGGCTGTTAGCAGAATATATCGGACTCCACATCATTCTCGGCGCTTACCTTGCGGGTCTGTTTTTCGAAGAGAAGGTCGCGCACCCGAACCTGGTCAGGATCGTCAAAGACCGCGCCTACGGAATCGCCTATTCGTTCCTCGGCCCGATTTTCTTTATTTCGCTGGGATTTTCAATCAGCTTCGACATCAGTGCTTCGGGAGTGGCGTTTATCGTATTGTTGACGATTTCGGTAATCGTTGGCCAGATCCTCAGCGCCGGTGGCATGGCGTTGCGCATGGGGTTACCGCCTCGAGAGGCGCTGACTGTTGGCGTGGGTATGTGCGGACGAGCCGAGATCGCATTCATCCTCGCCTCGTTGGCCCTGGCGCAGGGAGCCATCGATCAGACCGCTTTTACCGCACTGATTTTAACCGCCTTCCTGCTGAACCTGTTTACGCCGCTGGCCCTGAAGGGTTGTGCCGTTATGCTCGCGGGTAAGGCGATGCGGCAGGCAGATGCGACCCGCGGGGTCATTCAGATCGACAAGTTCAGTTCCCCGCTGGTGGAGGAGCGCTACGAGCAGCAACTGATGCATGCGCTGCCCGACCTGGAAGGCGCGGTCGTGATTAATGGATACGGTCCCGAGGTCGCTTCCCTGATAGATGAGGTTGAAAGCCG
>JACZQS010000387.1 GCA_022545625.1 Pseudomonadota bacterium | reverse complement strand
CTGATGATCTGCTATCCCGAACATGCGCGGATTTCCCAAGTGTACCGATTGAGTTTAGTCGTGCCTTTACAATTTTGCGAGAGCCAGCTCAGAGAGGATGCTTAGCAGCAGGCAGGCGGTCCAAATGACGGGTCAGGCTCAGGCGGCGCGCACGTTTTCCAACACCGACGGATGGTACATCTCGCGCAGGCGCGCCAATTATATCAAGACCTCTCACGCGGGGCCATTTTATTACCAGGCATGCTTTCCGAATCAATCGAGCGCGTCATTAGAAAAGTTAGGCAGAGGTACTCCTGGAAGAACCGCCAGGACCGGGTTATGTTGAATTCAGTCTGCCGCTGATGCGAGGCGTTAAAAGAGGAACTGTTAATGCCAAAGGCCACACCCATCTCGATCGAGGCAGCTTTTGAGCGGCTTAAGTTTTTAGCTAATCGCACTCCCGAAACCAGCGATGAAGAAGCTGAGGGGGCTTTTGCGATGCTTTCGGAATACCGTGATGGGGCTGTTTTTATCGGACATTATGCGGGCAATAGTAAATGGGAGCGTCATTCAAATGGAGATGAGATTGTTTTCGTGGTCGAAGGGGAAACGACCCTGATACTACTGGTCGGAGGTAAAGAGATTCCAAACACGCTCGGGCAAGGTGAGTTGTTAGTCGTCCCAAAAAATACCTGGCACCGGTTTGAAACATCGAAAGCTGTTAAGATTATGTCGGTGACCCCTCAGCCTACTGATCATAGTATCGAACGCCCGGATAATGCTTAACCCAGGTAAGTTATATGAGTAAATCAAATAAGGCTGTCCTGCTATCAGCCCTGGTATTTCCCGGAGCGGGGCATCTATTTTTAAAAAAGCACATTACCGGTGCGGTTTTGGTTTGCGCTTCATTAGTAGCTCTTTATTTGATTGTTGCTGACATACTGGAAAAGGCGCTGGCGATAGTTGAAAAAATCGAACGTGGGGAAGTTAGTCCGGATGTGGCTGCAATCGCGGAATTATTATCCAGACAGCCAATGGGCAATGAATCTCAGCTACTCGATGCTGCCTTGCCCGTATTAGTCATTTGCTGGGTCATTGGAATAGCCGACTCGTATCGCTGCGGCCGGGCACTGGACAAAAACGAAGTACCTGGTTAATAGGCAAGTGATCCAGGAGTTTGTCGCGTAATGGTATTTTTTCCCTTGTGCTTGCTTTCGTATAATGCCTTATCTGCCATTTTTATTATCTCTTCTGAATTTTCTGAATCGGCAGGGTAACAGGCGATACCGATGCTAAGTGTTGTTGACACCTGATTGCCGTCGGCATTGAACGAGGTATTCTCGACAGTCCCTCTAATTCTTTCAGCGATTACAATTGCCGTTTTATCATTTGTTTCGGGTAACATGACGATAAATTCGTCACCGCCATATCGCGCCAGTATATCGGTTTCTCGTAATGAATCCTGAAGCACTTGCGCGAGGGATATTATTAATTTATCTCCGACGCCATGGCCGTATTGATCATTTGCTACCTTAAGATTGTCCCCGTCTAACATCATGACAGCAAAGGATCTCTTGTAGCGAATCGCTTTTTTCACTTCGATTGAAAACTCGTATTCGAATGCACGCCGGTTTTTTAGACCCGTCAAATTATCGGTATTAGACAAGTGTGCCAGCCCTTCACGCGCATTTTGCACATCGGCCGCCAGTAGTGTCGTCACGTAGCCTGCCAGTAGGTAGGGACAGAACAGGACCATCACACTAGCAAAATCGGAATAAGAGAAAGTATTCTCGACATAGATTTTTTGGCCAAGATAAAAATATACGACGGTAATCAGAAGAAAAATCAGCAACGATGTGCCCTTGCTCAGCGTCATGGCACTAAACATAATAACGAGGAGATAGAGGTTAAGTAGCGGGCTTTCGATGCCGCCAGTGTGATAGACAGACCAGGTAATGAAGAAAACGATGGCCCAGGTCTCAATGGCAAGTTTCCAGTGGGTTTCTTCGGGTAATAATTTAGAGTATCTAAAGGAAATTATAAACGCAGCAAATATGAGCATGGCGAAAGTGAGGCCCCACTCATCGGCTACCAGGGTAGAGGGGCCTACAAAATAGAGTA
>JACZQS010000386.1 GCA_022545625.1 Pseudomonadota bacterium | reverse complement strand
TGGGCGATCAAAACTACTAGTCCCCTCTCCCAATTTTGGGAGAGGGTCAGGGTGAGGGTTAGAAAGTTAGTGGAAATGCGGGATGTTAGAGTTACTTCGTTGCATGCCCCTCATCCTAACCTTCTCCCCAAAGGGGAGAAGGGATAGAAGTAGTGATCTAATGAAACCGGACAATACTAAATGGTGTTAGATGAGTTAAAAAATATTAAAGTGCTGGCTTTCGATGTCTTCGGCACGGTCGTCGACTGGCATGGCTCACTGGTCAACGAAATTGAGCGCCTGAAACTCGACGTTGATAGTAACGAGCTTGCTTTGGCCTGGCGCGCAGGTTACGCCCCGGCGATGCAAAAAGTAAGGTCAGGGGAGCTGGAATGGACCCTGCTGGATGATTTGCATCGAATGATACTCGATGAAATTCTCCAGCAATTTGACCTGAAGACCTTGAGTGAAAGCCAGAAGCAACACTTAAATAAAGCCTGGCACAGGCTGGAGGCGTGGCCCGACTCGGTTGAGGGACTGGAACGCTTAAGGTCGAAGTATATTATTTGCACGCTATCGAATGGCAATATCGGACTGCTTGCAAATATGGCGAAAGCTGCCGGATTACCCTGGGACTGTATACTCTCGGCAGAATTATTTAGAAAGTATAAGCCTGATCCCGATACCTATCTTGGCGTCGCCAGAGTATTCGACCGGGCGCCCGCAGAGGTAATGCTGGTAGCGGCGCATCAAAATGATCTGGCCGCGGCGCGTTTGTGTGGCTTAAAAACAGCCTATATAGAAAGGCCGATGGAGTTTGGCTCTACGCAGCTAAAAGATGTTTCCCGAACCCCGAGAATACACTGCATGCGAAAAATATCGTTGAACTCGCATCCCTACTCGCATGCTGAGACACACTAGATTTAAAATTGGGGTAAGATTGGCTGATGAAAAAGCTAAAAAATGAAAAGGAGATGGTAAAAAAGGCGATTGCCGAGGGCGTCAAATATGGTGAAGATCGCGGCGTGGTCGAGTTCGAGCCCACCGATTCGGCCGATGACAAACTGCTGTACATATACCGACTGCTGGTCCATGACGAGATGATACAGCCGATCCCCGAAGACCAGGTTTCGCAAAAATCTATCAAGCATAAACTGGCGATCTGGGCCTCAAAGCTGTAATGAGGCAGCATACAGCGGATGTTCCGACCCTGGTAAGGCATGTCAACCTGATCCCCCCAGGATATTATCGAACTCCAATAGCCGGAGGTACTGATGAATGCTGAAGAATTAAAACTGGTCCAGGCACCGTTAAAACAGAAGTATGCGGATGAGCCTGACGCGGCAGTCATTACACTGAGCGCGAGAGGCCAGATTGGTGAGGGCATTACCTGCAAGGTAGACACAGGCAAAGCGATTGCCGAGGCAGGCCTGCATCCGGCGACAGGCGGTGATGGCACATCATTATGTTCGGGCGATATGTTGCTCGAAGCCCTGGTTGCCTGCGCCGGGGTTACATTATCGGCAGTTGCAACAGCCATCGGTGTGGAACTAAAGGACGCAACAGTAATAGCGGAAGGCGAGCTCGACTTTCGTGGCACGCTCGCGGTCTCGAAGGAGGCTCCGGTCGGGTTTAGATCACTGCGGCTGGGGTTCGAGCTTGACACAGATGCTTCCAGCGAGCAGGTAGAATCACTGATCAAGCTGACCGAGCGATATTGCGTGGTGTATCAAACACTGCTAAACACGCCGGAGATAGAGGTAGAAACTTCCACGGTTTGACGCAATGGCTATATAAGCGAAAGAAAAGGTACTGCTGAGATGCGCCAAAGCTTGCTTGAATTTTGGTCGGGCGAACTCAATCTATTAAATTAATATTTTCTTTTCAGGAGATCACCGATGAAACGTATGCATATACATATCGCCGTGAATGAGTTAAGCGAGAGTATCGATTTTTACTCGACCCTGTTTGGCGAGCCGCCCACCGTTGAGCGTGAAGATTACGCGAAATGGAAACTTGACGATCCGGTCGTCAATTTCGCCATTTCCAAACGTGGCCATGCCAGCGGGATTAACCATTTGGGTATACAGGTGGATTCCGATAGCGAGTTGAAGGAAATAGCA
>JACZQS010000002.1 GCA_022545625.1 Pseudomonadota bacterium | reverse complement strand
GCTCTGAGATTCCTCGGGCCGGAAATAACCATGATGTTTATAGACCTGAATTCTGATCGTAAAGCCCTCGCTATCGCCTTCGGGATGAAATTGGGTCGCGTAAACGTTTTTGCCAATACGAAACATTTGCACGGGACAGGCTGACCCGCGCATCAATAAAGTCGCGCCGTCAGGCGTCGCATCGCAGGCCTCCTTGTGTCCAAGCAGGACCGTAATCTGATCGGGAAAGCCCGACAATAGCGGATCATTTTTTCCCTCGTCCGTGAGGCTGATAACAGCGCCGCCTACCGGTTCAGCATAGTGACCCGATATAGGCGTGTTGAGATACGAACCGAGTAAAGCGCTGCCCGAACAGGCACCCAGGAATGGAAAGTCACTAGCGACAATCTCGTCCAGCAGCCGTTTAAAATCGATTTCTATTTTCTTCTGTATCGCGGATTTTTCATCTTCCGGAGTACTGATATCGAAAGGACTGCCACCGACGATAACAGCCGAATAATCGTCCAGGGTTAAATCGGGTATTCCTGTGGTTTCGATACGCATTCGACACACGTCTTTTCTATCCAGCCCGCCGTATTTTAAAATCGCTTCAAATTCGCTATTGGAGGTTTCGTTTTCCGGTCGTAGCTGTAAAATCAGAAATGGTTTTGAGATGGTCATAAATATATCGAGCTTGATTGTGGTGACACAATACTGATCTATTCGATGACTTACAATACGATCGCATGATGGGCTAGTGCCCTGGCCTCCGACTCGGAGGACTTCTCTAATTTTAACCTTGACGTATATTGAGCAAGATGAAAGATTTTAATCGCATACCGCGAATCGAAATTACCCATGCCCCGACCCCGCTCGAATTTGCACCGAGACTTTCTGAAGAGCTGGGCTGTAATCTCTATATAAAACGTGATGACTGTACCGGCCTGGCGGGTGGCGGAAATAAAACCCGTAAGCTTGAATACCTGCTGGCAGATGCCCAGCAGCAGGGGGCTGACATCTTAGTGACGATCGGTGGCTTGCAGTCGAACCATGCCCGGCAGACCGCGGCGGCGGCGGCCAAATTTGGTTTTGACTGTGAATTGGTGTTAGGTGATGTCGCGGGTACGCCAAAAGCTGATTATTACGGTAATGGTAACCTGTTACTCGATGGTCTGCTCGGGGCTCGAATTCATCGATTGGAACTTGGCGAGGATAGGGGTGTATATGCCGAGAATTTGATCGATAAATTAATCGGTGAAGGGCGAAAACCCTACTTGATCCCGATTGGCGGTTCCAGCGCGATTGGTAGCCTGGGTTATGTGCGTTGCGCGAACGAGATATTACAGCAGATTAGCTCGCAGGATATTGCGATAGATCAGATAGTGCTGGCTACTGACAGTGCCGGAACCCAGGCGGGTTTGTTGGCGGGGTTTATTGCAGCAGAAGTTGATCTGCCGGTACTGGGAATCGCGGTCAGTCGTAACGGCAAAGAACAGACGCAACTAGTCGATGTCCTGCTGCGGCAAACCCTGACACAGCTCGGCCTGGACCCGGATCAGGCCGGGGGCAGGGTAGTAGCCAATGGCAATTATTACGGTGAGGGATACGGTATAACGACAGAAGCGATGATCATCGCGGTAAAGCGCTGTGCGAAACTTGAAGGACTGTTGTTAGACCCGGTATATACCGGTAAAGCGATGGCGGGATTGATGGATCTATGTGCGCAGGGCGTGATAGCGGCTGGCAGCAATCAGCTTTTTTTACACACCGGGGGCAGTACGGGCTTGTTCGCCTATCGAGAGGTGTTTTAAGCGTAATTAATACCGGGTTATCATGAGAGGGATAAATGTTTTGATCGACGTACCGGTTTCCCGGGGTGGCGGAGGTATCTATGGATTTCGATGGTGATTTTAGCCTCTGGCAACGAAAAATTGCCGAGAGTCTGGAGGGCACAGCGCGGCGTTTGGCGGTATTAGAGGCGCTTTCGATTAAAACCGGCCAGGCAATTCTTGATCTCGGTTGTGGCGGTGGCCACCTGGTGCGCGATATCGCCCTGGCGGTTGGAGATAGCGGCCGTGCGGTGGGCCTTGATGCGAGTGCGGATCAACTGGATGCGGCGAATGCTCACTGTACCGGGCTGGACTCGGTGGAATTGATTGAAGGTAGCGCCAGCGATATGGCCTTCGAGGATGGTAGTTTCGACGCTCTCGCATCGATCCAGATGCTGGAGTATATCGTCGATGTCGACGCGGCCCTCGCCGAGACCCGACGCGTACTCAAGACCGGCGGCAAGGCAGTTTTGATATCGGTGCTCTGGGATCACTGGCGGTTCCATGGGCCGGATCCTGACCTGAATGATCGAATGCACGAGATCTGGCGTGGCCATTGCCCGCACCAGATGCTGCCGTTTGAAATGACAGCCAGGCTGGGCGCCGCGGGCTTCGATGGCGTCGTGCAAAAACCGCTGGCCTTTATTAACAACACCATGCACGAAAACGCGTTCGCGCGCTGGGCCGCGAGGCTAGTTGCAGCCTTCGCAATTGGCAAAGGCATCGATAAAGATGACTCTGCTCTCTGGCTAGACCAGCTCGCCATGGCTGATAGCGAGAACCGATTCGGTTTCGTTAGCGTACCGGTACTCACCACCGCGGTTGCTGTTTGATAAACTTAACCCGCAAACGCTCCCCGGGGGTTGAATATTCCCTGACAATAAATATATATAAGCCAATATCATCACACAGGTCGCCCAATGAAAGACGCAGTTATCGTATCTACCGCCCGTACCCCAATCGGCCTTGCATTTCGGGGCTCGTTGAACAACATCAAATCACCGACCTTGATGGCGCACCCGATTCGTCACGCGGTGGAACGCGCGGGAATCGAAGGCGGCGAGATTGATGACGTGGTTATTGGTACCGTGCTCACCGGTGGCACTGCCGGTATGAACATAGCCCGTAAGGCCTCGTTGGTGGCTGGCTTACCTGACACGGTATCCGCGCAGACTATTGACCGCCAGTGTTCGTCCGGGTTGATGGCGATATCGATCGCTGCCAAGCAGATCATTGTCGATAACATGGATATAGTGGTTGCCGGTGGGCAGGACAATATCTCTGCGGTGCAAAATCAATACATACAATGGGTTGCCGATGAAATCGATCCGCATGTGACCGAGAAGTCCGAGCATGCCTATATGCCGATGCTGGCCACTGCCGAGAATGTGGCGAATAAATTTGGTATCACGCGGGAAGCGCAGGATGAGTATGCAGTGCAATCACAAATGCGTACCGCTGCCGGCCAGCAGGCAGGTAAATTTGACGACGAAATTGTACCCATTTCGGTAACCCGTGCGATCAAGGATAAGGAAACCGGGGAAATCAGCTATAGCGATGTGACTTTATCGAAAGACGAGGGAAATCGCCCGCAGACAAGCCTGGAAGGCCTGGCCAATCTGAACCCGGTAATCGAAGGTGGCAGCATTACCGCGGGCAATGCCAGCCAGTTATCCGATGGCGCCTCGGCCTGTGTATTGATGGAGAGTTCAATCGCCGAAAAGCGTGGTTTGGATCCTCTCGGTATTTATCGTGGTATGGCGGTAGCCGGTAACGCACCTGAGGAGATGGGCATAGGACCGGTTTATGCTATTCCTAAACTACTCGAGCGTACCGGCATGTCGATGGACGATATCGACTTATGGGAAATTAACGAGGCCTTCGCCTGCCAGACGATTTACTGCCGCGATAAACTCGGAATCGACAATCAAATATTCAACGTCAATGGCGGCGCGATATCGATCGGGCATCCCTATGGAATGACTGGCGCTCGCCAGGTAGGGCACCTGTTAATCGAGGGAAAACGACGGGGAGCGAAATTTGTCGTGGTGTCTATGTGTATAGGTGGGGGTATGGGTGCCGCGGCTTTATTTGAAGTGGCTTAGCAGGTTGTTGAAAAATTCTCATGCGGCACATAACGGCGTTAAATATTGGCTCAAGCAGGTTTTTGCTCCTGCAAAACCTGCATACAGTACGTCCTGTACATAAATGCTCATTTACTTCGTGTAAACTGCGCTTTTTCGCCAATATTTGCCTTGATCTGCACCACTTGAGACCTTTTCAACAGCCTGCTAGAGGTCTTATGCGGGTCGGGTCAAAGTACGGCTGACTGCGTCCTGCCAGCCGCTATATTTTCTTGCCCGGGTGGCATCATCCATCGTCGGGCTGAACCGCTTGTCCAGCCTCCAGTTTTTTGCAAATTCGTCCTTGTCACCATAAAATCCACTTTGCATACCCGCCAACCAGGCGGCTCCGAGGGCAGTGGTTTCCATTACTTTAGGACGGTCTACTACTGTGTTGACCAGGTCCGCGAGACGTTGCATGGTCCAGTCCGAGACTACCATGCCACCATCGACGCGGAGTATCGTATTGCCTTCTTCACCCCAGTCGCGTTGCATTGCCTGGAGCAGGTCGCAGGTCTGATAGCAAACCGCTTCCAGTGTTGCCCTGGCAATCTCGGCGCGGCCGGTGCCGCGTGACAATCCGAAAATTGCCCCCCGGCAATCGGCATCCCAATAGGGTGCGCCGAGTCCGACAAAGGCAGGTACCAGATAGACATCCTGGGATTCGTCCGCCGCGGCCGCGAGCTTACCGGATTGCTCTGCGCTGTCGATCAGTTGCAGACCATCGCGCAGCCATTGCACCGCTGCCCCGGCGATGAATATCGATCCCTCCAGCGCGTAGCAGGTTTGTCCGTCGAGCCGGTAAGCGATAGTAGTGAGCAGACGATTTTTGGAGGCAACCGCGTCACTGCCAGTGTTCAACAGGGCAAAGCACCCGGTACCGTAGGTCGATTTCATCATACCAGGCTGGAAACAGGCCTGGCCTACCGTAGCAGCCTGCTGGTCACCAGCAATGCCACTGATCGAAATCCTGCCATCAAATATTGAGCTGTCGGTTGTTGCGAAGTTTGCAGCCGAATCTCGTACTTCGGGCAACAGCGATGCGGGGATATCGAATAACTTCAGCAGATCGTCACTCCAGCAGTTTTGATAGATATCGTATAACATCGTGCGGCTGGCATTGGTTGCGTCGGTCGCGTGTACTGTGCCGCCACTCAAACGCCACAGTAAAAACGTGTCGATGGTGCCAAAGGCCAGCTCGCCCCGGTTCGCTGCTTCACGCGCGCCGTCGACATGATCCAGTATCCAGGCGATCTTGGTGGCCGAGAAGTAGGGGTCTAATAACAGCCCGGTTTTGGAATTTACCAGGGCTTCGTGTCCGGCACTGCGTAATTCAGCGCATAAATCCGAGGTACGTCGGTCTTGCCAGACGATAGCGCGATGAATCGGTTTGCTGGTTTTCCTGTTCCAGATGACCGTAGTTTCGCGTTGGTTGGTAATGCCGATCGACGCAATATCAGCCGCTTTCGCATCGACCTGCTGCATGACTTCGAGGCAGGTGGATAGCGAGGTTTGCCAGATTTCTTCAGGATCGTGCTCGACCCAGCCCGACTGTGGGAAGTGCTGCGAAAATTCCTGCTGACTGACCGCACAGTTCTGGTAATTGTTGTCAAACAGGATTGCGCGTGACGAGGTTGTTCCCTGGTCGATGGCAAGGACATACCTGGTGGCGTTGCTCATATTAATTTCTGCGTAGTGGACAGGGTAATGATACCGGCAAATATGGGGTAGTTACAAAAAACCCGGAAGTTTTTCCGCAATCGACAAAAAGTTATTGACATACATACCGGTCGGTATTATAAAGCATACCGATTGGTATGTATGGGATTCGATGAACGATATTTGCGAAGATGAAGTATATTGGTGGCGTCCGCTGGAAGACGTCGAGCCGGATACGCGTGGCAAAATATTGTTTGCCGCTTACAAGGAAATTCATAGCCAGGGGTTCCAGGCTGCCAGCCTGAGCAATATTCTTGCGCGTACCGGGGTCACCAAGGGCGCGCTATACCATCATTTCCCGAACAAGACAGCGCTCGGCTACGCGGTGATCGATGAAGTCATCGCACAACGAATCCATTTAAGTTTTATTCAACCGCTGGAGCAATTCGAAAACCCGATCGATGGCTTTATCGAGCTGATACGACAGTCGGGTGAAGCTTTTTCAATCACCGATATTAACCTCGGTTGCCCGCTGACTAATCTTGCCCAGGAAATGGCGCCGATCGACGAAGGATTTCGTACACGACTGATCGATATTTACGAAAAGTGGCATCAGTCGATAGCCACGGTGATGACCGAGGCAAAAGATTCCGGGCATATTATCGATGAAGCCGACCCCTATACACTGGCAGTAACCATAGTCGCGACGATGGAAGGCGCACTGAGTGCGGCCAAGGTGGCTCAAAATCTGGATAAACTCTACCACGCCGGTAGTGGATTGATTCAATATTTACAACTGATACGGAAACAACAATAAGGTACCAAGATGGAAAAAAATTACGCTGAATTTATTATTCGACATAAGGTTTTAACCATAATCCTGAGCATCCTGATGGTCATGTCGATGGGTTTTGGCGCGCAGTTTCTGACCTTTACCAACGATTACCGGATATTTTTTGGTGAAGACAATCCCCAGTTGCTTGCGTTTGAGGACCTGCAGGATACCTATTCCAAGAACGACAACGTGATGTTTTTGCTGGTCCCCGAGGATGGCAAGGTATTCAGCAACAGGACCCTGGAAGCCGTTGCCTGGGTGACCGAGCGCGCCTGGGAAACCCCGCATTCGAGTCGTGTCGAATCCTTGACCAATTACCAGCATACCTCGGCGGTAGGAGACGATTTGCTGGTCGAAGACCTGGCCTTTGAACCCGGCAATATGAGCGATGCGGAGCTAGCGAAGATCCGCAATATTGCCCTGAATGAACCGGTATTAATCAATCGCCTGATATCACCCGAAGCGCATGTAACCGGTGTCAATATCACCATCGAATTGCCTGGGGTAGACCCGATCGTTGAAAACCCCCAGGTGGTGGACTTTGTTCGCGACCTGCGTGAAGAGTTCCGGCAGATGTTTCCCGGTATCGAAGTCAAACTCACCGGTATCATCATGATGAACCAGGCTTTTCCTGAAGCCAGCCAATATGATATGACGACCCTGTTTCCCGGGATGATGCTGGTTTTTATCGTCGTATTGTATTTCTGGGTCAAGGGCCTGAGCGGAACTTTCACTACCTTAATGATTATAGTTTTTTCGATTATCGGCGCGATGGGCCTCGCTGGCTGGTTTGGTATCGCGCTGACGCCGCCGTCGGTTGCCGCGATCATGATCATCCCGACGATGGCGATAGCCGACAGTGTTCACGTATTGATGACCTATGTGCTCGATATGCGCCGGGGTGAATCCAAACACGAGGCCATGGTCGACAGTATCCGGGTCAATATGCAACCGGTATTTCTCACCAGCGTGACCACTGCAATCGGATTTTTGAGTATGAATTTTTCCGATGCGCCGCCTTTCCATGACCTCGGCAATATTGTCGCAATGGGCGTGATGATAGCGTTTGTTTTAAGTGTTACCTTTCTTCCAGCGATGATGATGCTGTTGCCCGACTCACACAGGGTGCGGGAAACAGGTTCGAGTATAGCAATGGCTAAATTGGCAGAATTCGTAATTGCTAACAGGAAACGCTTGCTGGTTACGATGGGGATCGGTTGTCTGTTGTTGATATCGTTTGTTCCGAAAAATGAATTGAATGACGATTTCGTCAAGTATTTCAACGAAAAGATCGAATTTCGCCGGGATGCTGATTTTGCCTCGGAAAATTTAAGCGGTCTCTACCTGATCGATTATTCGCTGAAGTCGGGGCTGGAGGGCGGTGTCAGTGATCCGGATTTTCAACGTAACATCGAAAAATTTGCCGACTGGTACCTGGCACAACCCGAGGTGATCCATGTCAACGTGTTGTCCGATACCTTCAAACGCCTGAACCGCAGCATGCATGGCGACGATCAGTCCTGGTACAAATTACCCGGGCAACGCGAACTCGCCGCACAATATTTGCTACTTTACGAAATGTCCCTGCCCTATGGTCTCGACCTGAATAACCAGATCGATATTGACAAGTCGGCCACGCGCATGACCGTGATGTTGTACAACATGACCAGCAGGACCGTGCTCGCGCTGGAGCAACGAGCGCAACAGTGGCTCAGGGACAATGTACAGGCCAGTATGCAAAATGACGGTGCAAGCCCGACTATCATGTTCAGTAATATCGGTGAGCGTAATATCAAGAGTATGCTTTTCGGCACCACGATAGCGTTAATCCTGATTTCGATGATTCTCATCTTTGCGCTGCGTTCGCTCAAAATCGGATTGCTGAGCCTGATTCCAAACCTGATTCCGGCCGCTTTGGCATTTGGTCTCTGGGGCATTATGGTTGGGCAGATCGGCCTGGCATTGTCGGTAGTCATCGGCATGACGCTCGGTATAGTGGTCGATGATACGGTGCATTTTTTAAGCAAGTACCTACGAGCGCGCCGTGAAAAGGGACTGGATGCGCAAGACGCCGTGCGTTATGCGTTCAATACCGTGGGGCTGGCGTTGGTGGTGACCTCGATTGTATTGATTTCGGGATTTTTCGTGCTCAGCTTCTCGGCTTTCCAGCTGAACTCGGATATGGCCGTTATGACCGCGGTCACCATTATTTTTGCGATTGTTGCGGATTTTCTACTCTTACCCCCGTTGCTGATGGCCTTAGATGGCAAGGAGCATAGTCATGTCTAATTTAAAATACCTGATCGTCGTTATGACTGCCGTAGCTATGTTGCCCTCGATTTTGTATGCACAAAGTGCAGAACAGCGAGGGCTTGAAATCGCACAAGCTGCCGACGCCTACGACAAGGGCTTTACCGACTTCACCGCAAATATGACTATGACCCTGCGGTCCAAAACCGGCAAAACCTCGACGCGCAATATCCGCATTAAAACGCTCGAGGTTGAAAACGATGGCGACAAGAGCCTGTCGATTTTTGACGAGCCGGCGGATGTCAAAGGGACCGCGATGTTAACCTATTCCCACGGTCTCGAAGCCGATGACCAGTGGCTCTACCTGCCGGCATTAAAAAAGGTGAAAAGAATCAATTCGCGCAACAAGTCGGGGCCGTTTATGGGCAGTACTTTCGCCTTCGAGGATTTAAGTTCGCAGGAGGTAGAAAAATACAGCTACAAATTTTTACGCGAAGAAGCCTGCGGTGAGTGGCAGTGTTATGTCATTGAACGTAAGCCTGAATACAAGTACTCGGGTTATACCCGCCAGGTGACCTGGCTTGACAAGGAAGCTTATCGGCTGGTTAAAGTCGAATTTTATGACCGCAAAAAATCCCTGTTAAAGACCCTGGTAACGAGTGATTTCAATCAGTACCTGGGGCACTACTGGCGCCCCGGAAAGATGGATATGATGAATCATTTAACCGGCAAGGGCACGCTGTTGGAGTGGACAGACTATCAGTTTCAGACTGGTTTGACCGATCGGGATTTTCGCTCGCAATCGTTGAAGCGAATCAAATAAAACAGTGAAATGGGTTGTCCTTTCGGCCATGCTAGTAGCCTGGCCGACCTTAACCGCGGCGCAGGAGTTTTCCGGCAACATCGCCGTCGAAGCGCTCAGCTTTAGCCAGCCGGCCCAGTTTCCCGACCAAATGGATGACAACCTGACCCTGTCTTTCGAACCGCGATGGACTGGAGACTGGAATGATGGTGATGATTCCTGGAGTGCCGAATTTTATCTACGTGCGGATAACAAGGATGCGGGGCGGCAGCATGCCGATATTCGAGAACTGTTATGGCTACGCCTCGATGGCGACAATGAATGGCGCGTCGGTATCAACACCATGTTCTGGGGCGTTACCGAGAGCCAACACCTGGTCGATGTGATTAACCAGATCGACGGGGTCGAGGGCATTGACGGGGAAGAAAAACTCGGTCAACCGATGATTCATCTGAATCGCTACCAGGACTGGGGTGTCCTGGATTTTCTGATATTACCGGGTTTTCGTGAACGCAGCTTCCCGGAAGCCGAAGGGCGCCTGAGATTGCCGTTGGTGGTAGATACCTCGGCTCCGATTTATGAATCTTCTGATGGAAACAAGCATATCGATTATGCAATTCGTTTTTCCCAAACCTACGGTGATCTTGATCTGTGTATTTCGCTGTTCAAAGGCACCAATCGTGATCCGCAGTTTGTCCCCGGACTGGATAGCAACGGTCAAGCTGTACTGATTCCGGTTTACGTGCAGATGACACAGGCCGCCCTTGATCTGCAGTTAATTGTCGAGGACTGGACATGGAAGCTGGAAATGATCCATCGTGATACCAGCCCGTCTGCCTACCAGGCCTTGACCGGCGGATTTGAATATACCTTCTATAGCGTTTTTGACTCGGATATAAACGTCGGTAGCCTCGCCGAATATTCCTACGATAGTCGTGACGAGAGACAACGTGGAGTATTCGATCGGGATTTATTTGTTGGCGCCCGTTTCGCGTTTAACGATGTACAAAGTAGTGAATTGCTTGCCGGGTTTGTGGTTGATACTGAAAAGGGAAGTCAGACCTTCCGGCTTGAAGGCAATCGGCGTATCGGAGATAGCTGGAAGGGTACGATCGAGATGCAGTTGTTTTCCAATATCGATGTCAATGATCCGTTGGCGGCCCTCGCCAACGACGACTATTTGTTACTTGAATTAGCGCGATTTTTTTAACTGTGTTTCGATCAATCAGGCGATTTTTAACTTTCAGGAATCGATACCAACCAGAATATCGTGCGCCTGTTGGTACTTCAGCTGCGTCTTATCGATAATAGCCTGCGGGATCTGCGGTGCCGGGGGAACCTTATCCCAGTCCAGGGTTTCGAGATAGTCGCGAATAAACTGCTTGTCAAAACTGGGAGGACTGGTACCGACACGGTATTGATCGACAGGCCAAAAGCGCGACGAGTCGGGGGTCAGAATTTCATCAATTAATACCAGCTGATCATTTTCGTCGATACCAAATTCAAACTTGGTGTCGGCGATGATGATGCCCCTGGAACGCGCATAATGCGCCGCCGATTGATATAACTGTATGGCAATCTCCCGTACCTGGTTCGATTTTTCTTCGCCGATCAAATCGACCACCTGCCCGAAGCTGACATTGATGTCGTGATCACCAACCGTGGCCTTGGTCGATGGTGTAAAAATGGGCTCGGACAGCTGCTCCGCCTGTTGCAATCCAGCGGGAAGTTGAATGCCACAAATCGCTCCACTGGCCGTATAGTCTTTCCAGCCGGAGCCTATGATATATCCGCGCACGATGGCTTCGACAGGCAGGGTTTTCAGCTGTTTCACAATGATCGAACGTGAGGCCAGTTGCTGATAGTCCCGCTGCGAAACATAATCCTGCAGCTTTAGATTGCTCAGGTGATTTTCGACCATATCGGATGTTCTGGAAAACCAGAAGTTGGATATGCGTGTGAGCAATTCTCCCTTTTGCGGGATCGGCTGGGGAAATACGACATCGAATGCGGATAAACGGTCAGTCGAAACAATGAGCATATGCTGGTCGTCGATGCGGTAGATATCACGCACCTTACCCCTCGCGATCAATTCGAGATTTTCGATGTTGGTTTCAAATATGGCGGACGATTCGTTGGAAGAGCTCATTTGGCAGATCTGACGATGAAATATTCGATGGGCAGGGAAAACAGCGGCGAAATCATATCATAACGCTGGTGCTGGATTAGTTTTTTAGCAATAAAAAGAGTTATAATCGCTGGCTTTTTTGGGATTACTCGGAGAAAGCCATGTCAGATCCCCTGGTTGCAGTAGTGATGGGCAGTGATAGTGATTGGCCGGTGATGCAACATACAGTCGAAACCCTTGAGCGTTTTGGCGTTGAACAGGTGCTGCGGGTAGTTTCTGCACACCGCACACCGGATTTACTCACCGAGTTCGCCAAGAGTGCCGGTGAACAAAACCTTTCCTGCATCATCGCGGGAGCGGGTGGTGCCGCTCACCTGCCCGGCATGTTAGCCTCTCATACGACGGTCCCGGTGCTGGGCGTACCCGTTCCGTCCGGACATTTGAATGGTAAAGACTCGCTGTTGTCTATAGTGCAAATGCCCAGGGGAATTCCGGTAGCGACGTTTGCTATCGGTAAGGCAGGTGCGATCAATGCCGCGCTGTTTGCGATATCGATGCTGGCTTTGAGCGATACCGGGCTAGCAAAGCAACTCGATGATTTCCGTGCGAACCAGCGCGATGCGGTGCTACAAATGAAATTACCGCCGCAGAACTGATGGCTATTCTCCCCGGCAGTACGCTGGGCATGTTAGGTGGTGGTCAGCTTGGGCGCATGTTTGTTATTGCGGCGAGAACCATGGGTTACGAGGTCCTGGTACTCGATCCGGATGCCGACAGCCCGGCGGGCAAGATTGCGAGCAGGCACCTGCAAGCGGCTTATGACGACAGGGAGGCACTGGATGACCTGGCGCAGCATTGCGCCGCGGTCAGCACCGAGTTTGAAAACATACCTGCCGATACACTCGATTACCTGGCGAAATCTCTACCGGTTCATCCGTCGGCCAGTGCCCTGCGAATCGCGCAAAACAGGGTTCTGGAAAAGAGGTTTTTTGACCGACAGGGCCTGAACACGACACCCTATCTTGCGATTAATTCTGACGCTGACCTGGTGCTGGCAGAAAATTTTGAATACCCGGCGATACTGAAAACCGCAACGCTCGGATACGATGGCAAAGGGCAATTCGTCTGCAACTCGTTCGACGAGCTAGGTACAGCCTACAATCAGATTAGCTCACAGGCCTGCGTACTGGAGAAAAAAATAGACTTGGCCATGGAAGTATCCGTGGTTTTATGCCGTAGCGAAGCGGGCGATGTCGATTGTTTCCCGGTGGCGCAAAACGAACACCGCAACGGCATCCTGGATATATCGGCTGCACCGGCCGAGCTTTCCCAGGAAACAGGGGTAGCAGTGAGGCAGGCAGCCCGCAGCATTGCCGATGGTCTGGATTATTGTGGTGTGCTTGCGGTCGAGTTTTTCATCTCCACTGACCAGCAAGTGCTGGTCAATGAAATGGCGCCACGGCCGCATAATTCGGGCCATTTTACCATCGACGCCTGCGAGACATCGCAGTTCGAGCAACAGCTGCGCATGATGTGCGGAATTCCCGCAGGTTCAAGCAGACAACACAGTGCGGTGGTGATGTGGAATATCCTCGGTGATCTCTGGCCACAGGATGGCACACCCAACTGGGGAGAAGTACTTGGACAGGGGAATATGAAATTGCATCTCTATGGTAAATCCGAGGCGCGCGCAGGACGCAAGATGGGGCATATCAATTGCCTGGCCAGCGATACGACCGAAGCCCGCAAGCAGCTAGACGAAATTAAAAAGAAACTTGGATCGGTTTAATCCGAACAAAAATTTTCCCTCCGAGGCACTTGGCTCATCAGGACTGTTTTATCCCACGGGCCACGGTATAGGTCTTTCCCTGCTTTATTTTATCGTAGTGTCCGAACACCTGGTGAAATCCACGCTTGAAAAACTGACGCAGGCCGGTGATCGTGACGATATAAAATGAACCACCGGGTTTCAGGTATTCCAGCGCGTCAAACAGGTAAATGTATAACATTTCCTTGCCTACCTTGGCAGGGATATTAGAAACGATCAAATCGAACTGCTGCTTCGGGATCTGGTTAAAGCCATTGCTCAGCAGGCAGCTAGCATTTTCGATCTTATTAAGCAGTCGATTTTTTTCCGAGTATTCAACCGCTACAAAATCCTTATCAACCAGCAAAGTGTGCCCGGCGGGTGCCGACCTGGCCATGCATAATCCGAGCACGCCATACCCGCATCCCAGGTCGAGGCAGTCGTCGGCACTGTCAATGTCGAGATAGTCGAGTAGCATTTGCGAACCCTCGTCGATTGCGCGAGGGGAGAACAGCCCCCAGGTCGTATAAAAACTCAAAGAATGGTGGTTTGCATTCGAGTTAATTTTCAGGTCCTGCCCGATTTTTTGCCTGTGTTTTTTTGATTCAATCATATGTTCAGCAGCGATTAAGCTGCTTCTGCTAGGCTTTACAACCTTGAATGGCTTTGCCACAATGACGCGATTATTATTTGCCATTATCTATTGGCATACCATTTTTTACTACCCGGGAGATTGAAATTATGAGGTTTATTGCAGCGATAGTCTTTTCATTGACGATGGTTTTTAGTGGTTCGGCTTATGCCGATGCAGCGGCTGGTCAGTCCGCCTATTCAGCCAAAGGTTGTATTGGTTGCCATGGTGCCGGTGGTAAAAGTACTGTTCCCACCTTTCCTACGCTGAAAGGCAGGGATGCTGCATTCGTGCGTAAGAATCTTACCGATTTTCGCAGTGGTGCTCGTAAAGACCCGACCATGAATGCGATGGCGGCGGGCCTTAGCGATGACGACATCGATAATCTGGCCGATTATATCGGTAGTTTATAACTGGTTCCCCGTCATTCCGGTCTCCGAGCCGGAATCTTTAAAGCTGTTGTACTTAGGTTCCTGCTTTCGCAGGAACGACAAATATTGAGGTTAATATTCCGGCTCGGCGGTCGGAATGACGAAAGTTATTTATTCTGTGCCGGGGCAATTCCCATTGTTCCTCCGAACCCTGGCTACCCCTTTGCAATAGATCCGGAAATTTCGGAATAGGAAGCGCGATTCGGGCTGTAATAGGGCTGGTTTTGGTGTACATTGCGAGCCAGATTTCTCGCAACCAGGAGCATTCATGCCGGACTACCAACTCGCACCATCGATCCTTTCAGCCAACTTCGCCAGGCTCGGCGAAGAAGTCGATAATGTCATCGCCTCGGGCGCGGATATAGTTCATTTCGACGTGATGGACAATCACTATGTGCCAAATTTAACCATCGGACCACTGGTCTGCGAAGCACTGAGAAATCATGGTGTCAGTGCTCCGATTGACGTCCATTTAATGGTTAAACCGGTAGATCGTATTATTCCTGATTTCGCCAGTGCCGGTGCCAGCTATATTACTTTTCACCCGGAGGCCGCAGACCATCTCGATCGCAGCCTGAGCCTGATTCGAGATTGCGGGTGCCTGGCCGGCCTGGTATTCAACCCGGCGACGCCCCTTTCTTTTCTCGACCACGTATTAGACAAGGTTGATATGATTTTACTGATGTCGGTCAACCCGGGTTTTGGCGGCCAGAGTTTCATTCCATCGACACTGGGTAAGTTACAGCAGGTGCGGCAGATCATAGATCGCTCGGGTCTTAAAATTCGACTCGAAGTCGATGGCGGCGTCAAGGTCGACAATATTGCCGAAATAGCAGCCGCGGGTGCGGATACCTTCGTTGCCGGCTCGGGCATCTTCGGCTTTGCTAGTGATAGTGATAACAATCGTTACGATAGCATAGTGGCGAAGATGCGGGGTGCACTGGACACGGTCGGGACAGTTTGAATCAGATCAAAGTTCCTGAAATGGTGCTTATCGATATTGATGGCACTATGGTAAACAGTGTGCCCGATCTGGCCTACAGCATTGATCAGATGCTGATAGAACTCGACATGCCGGTGCGAGGTGTAGACAGGGTCAAACACTGGGTCGGCAATGGTATAGAACGTCTGGTCAAGCGAGCATTGATGAATGCGCTTGATGGCGACCCGGACGAAACCCTGTATCGAAGTGCCCTGGCACTATTCAAGTCGCATTACAAGGTGAATAACTCGAAGCGTAGCCACCTCTACGAAGGGGTGAGACAGGGTCTCGACTATATGCAAGGCCGCACTTTTCGGATGGGCTGTGTGACCAACAAGGCCGCCGAATTCACCCACCCACTGTTGCATGACCTGGATATAGCCAATTACTTCGAGGTGGTTATTTGCGCTGATGATACGCTTGAAAAGAAACCGCACCCAATGCCCTTGTTAACCGCCGCACAACGAATGCAGGTCGATCCACAACGGTCGTTGATGTTAGGTGATTCAAGCAATGATGTTCGCGCCGCGCGAGCCGCCGGATTCCAGATTATTTGCACCAGCTACGGCTATAACCACGGTGAAGATATTCGTAGATATGAGCCTGATGCTGTGATAGATTCTATGGCTGAACTCGAAAATATCATACAGGCATAAAGCTTTAGACAATGATTCAAATACTCAAACATAACAAGGTAGACAATATTTGCTGGCGATGGTGATCCCGCACCGTTGTTTCGTTGTACCCTTGTTAACCCGTTTAGAGTATTTTCCATGGATCTTAAGCAGTTCAATCAAATAAAGCGCAAATTTAATCGCATCCCGCTGGTACGTGAAGTACTCGCCGATCTGGACACACCGCTCAGTACTTACCTGAAACTGGCCGACGAGGCTTACACTTACCTGTTTGAATCGGTACAGGGGGGTGAAAAATGGGGTCGCTACTCGATCATAGGCCTGGCCTGTAGCAAGCGTCTGAAGGTATTCGGTCGTCGAGCCATGCTTGAGGTTGATGGCGAGATCGTCAGCGAGGAAGAAACCGACGATCCTCTCCAATTTGTCGAAGACTACCTGAATTTTTTCAAGGTTGCCGAGGCCGAGTGCCTGCCCAAATTCCACGGCGGCCTGGTCGGTTACTTTGGTTATGATACGATCCGCTATATCGAGCCAAAGCTGTCCGATTGCCCTAATCCAGACAAACACCAGACGCCGGATATCCTGTTGATGTTGAGCGATGAGCTGGTGGTCTACGACAACCTGGCATCGCGTATGTTCATCGTTGTGCATGTCGATCCAGCAGAGAGCGAAGCCTGGGAATCTGGCCAGAAGCGTTTATCAGAACTCGAGCAAAAGCTTTACGATGTGCGGCTGGATCGCCATTCGAAAGCAGCGTCGCAGGTAGTTAAAGAAGAAGATTTCACCTCTGAAACTTCCCGTGAAGACTTTATGGCTGCAGTAGAAAAGGCCCGGCAATACATAATCGACGGTGACGCCATGCAAATCGTACTGTCGCAGCGGCTGTCGATTCCGTTTAAACAAAAACCGATCGCCCTGTATCGAGCATTGCGTAGCCTTAACCCGTCTCCTTATATGTATTATCTAAATCTGGACGATCACTATGTGGTCGGGTCGTCACCTGAAATTCTGGTACGCCTGGAAGACGGGGCGGTTACGGTGCGTCCCATAGCCGGCACGCGACCACGCGACAAGAACAGGGCGCGTGACCTGGCCCTGGAAAAAGAATTGCTCACCGATCCGAAGGAGCTGGCCGAACACCTGATGTTGATCGATCTGGGTCGTAACGATGCCGGTAGGGTGTGCCAGTTCGGCAGCGTCGAGCTGACCGAAAAAATGATTGTAGAGCGGTATTCGCATGTGATGCACATCGTCTCGAATGTCGAGGGTAGGTTAAAACCAGGGTTGTCGGCGATGGATGTACTGCGCGCGACTTTTCCTGCCGGCACAGTTTCCGGCGCGCCAAAGATCCGCGCTATGGAAATTATAGATGAACTCGAACCGGTCAAACGCGGGATTTATTCTGGTGCAGTGGGATATATTTCCTGGAGTGGAAATATGGATACTGCAATCGCAATCCGTACCGCGGTGATCAAGGACCAGCGACTCTACATTCAGGCAGGCGCAGGCATCGTTTATGATTCGGTCCCGGAAAACGAATGGGTCGAAACCATGAACAAGGCGCGGGCTATTTTTAAAGCCGTTGCATTGGCCGAATCGGGGTTGCCAGCAAGAGACCCTTGCGCCGAAGACCAGGAGTCATTGTGATGAAAGTTTTAATGATAGATAACTACGATTCCTTTACCTACAACCTGGTGCAATATCTGGGTGAACTTGGAGCGGAGGTCGAAGTAGTTCGCAACGATCAGATCGGGGTTAATGATATTCTCGGCAGCGATGCCAGCCATATCATGGTATCGCCCGGCCCCTGTACGCCCAACGAAGCGGGTATTTCGATGGCAGCGATCGAAGCCCTGGGCGGGATCAAACCGATCCTCGGTGTTTGCCTGGGGCACCAGAGTATTGGCCAGGTGTTCGGCGGAAGGATTATTCATGCCAACGAAATCATGCATGGTAAAACATCGATGGTTAAGCATACCGGTGTTGGCGTATTTTCAGGTTTAGCTGACCCGTTCGAAGCCACGCGTTATCATTCGCTGGTGATTGACAAGCAAAGCCTGCCAGATTGCCTGGAGTTAACCGCCTGGACCGTAAACGACGATGGTAGCGTCGATGAAATTATGGGTGTTCGGCACAAAAAACTGGCCATCGAAGGGGTGCAGTTTCACCCCGAGTCGATATTGACCGAGCATGGGCACGAGCTATTGCGTAATTTTTTAAACATGGGGATATGATGGATATTCAAACAGCGATTAAAACCGTAATTTCCGGTCAGAACCTTGGCAAGCAGGATATGACCGATGTCATGCAGCAGATTATGACCGGTGAATGCACTCCGGCCCAGATCGGCGGATTTCTGGTTGGTTTGCGCATGAAAGGTGAAAGCGTCGAGGAAATCAGCGCCGCTGCCACGGTGATGCGCGAGCTGTCTACCCGCGTCACAGTCGATGCAAAATACCTGGTCGACACCTGTGGAACTGGCGGCGATGCATCGGGTAGCTTCAATATCTCTACCGCGAGTGCGATTGTTGCAGCCGCGGCGGGTGCGCAGGTGGCAAAGCATGGTAACCGCTCGGTCTCCAGTAAGTCGGGTAGTGCCGATGTGCTCGAAGCGGCGGGGGTAAATCTGGAAATAGATCCACAGCAGGTGGGTGCCTGTATCGAAGAAGTCGGTGTCGGCTTTATGTTCGCGCAGAAGCACCATAGCGCCATGCGCCACGCAATCGGACCACGCAAGGAGATGGCAGTACGCACTATATTTAACGTCCTGGGTCCGTTAACCAATCCGGCAGGCGCGCCAAACCAGGTCATTGGCGTATTTGGCGGCGACCTGGTCGAACCACTCGCGCATGTCCTCAAACAACTTGGCAGTCGACACGTAATGGTGGTGCACGCAGAGGATGGGATGGATGAAATCAGTATTTCGACGAAAACCAGTGTCGCTGAACTGAAGGATGGTGAAATATCCAGCTATTCAATTTCGCCGGGTGATTTTGGTATCGAAGTTGCTGATTCTAGTGCCTTAAGAGTAGACGGCGTCGAACAAAGTCTGGCGATGATCCAGTCAGTCCTGGCAAATAATGCCGGGCCCGCACTGGATATCGTTGTCATGAATGCCGGTGCGGCAATCTATGTGTCCGGTGTTGCCAGCTCGCTGGAGGAGGGTATGCAAAAAGCCAGGACTGCGATTGCCGAGGGTAAGGCGTCGACCGTGCTGACCAACCTGGTTGCAAAAACGAATTCCTGATGCAAGATCAGAGAGCCGATATCCTGAATCGGATTCTGCGACGAAAAATCGAAGAAATCGAGGTCGCCAGACAACAGGTACCGCTTGAGCAGTTGCGAGCGCAATTGGGGTCGGTTTCCGACCCGCGTGGTTTTATCCGGTCATTACGCGACAAGCAATCCAGTGGATTATCGGCGGTGATAGCCGAGATTAAAAAGGCCTCACCGAGCAAAGGCGTGATACGCGAAGACTTCAATCCGGTGCATATTGCCGAATCCTATGCGAAGGGTGGGGCTAGCTGTCTTTCGATACTGACCGACCGGGATTTTTTCCAGGGTCATGACGACTACCTGGTGGCCGCACGACACGCCTGCCTGCTGCCGGTAATTCGCAAGGAATTTATCATCGACCCTTACCAGGTGTATGAGTCGAGAGCGCTGGGTGCCGATTGCATATTATTAATCGTAGCTGCACTCGAAGACAGGACATTGAAAGATTTATACCGCCTGTCCAGCGACCTTGGTATGGATACATTGGTCGAAGTACATAATCAGCATGAACTTGAACGAGCCATGCACCTCGATCTGGATATACTTGGCATTAACAACCGTGATCTGCATAGCTTCGAAACCAGCCTGTCGACCACGCTGGATTTGCTCGATCATCTTCCCGAAACCTGCCTGGTAGTCACCGAAAGTGGCATACAAAGTAGCGAGGATGTGCAGTTAATGCGCGATCACGGCGTCAACAGCTTTCTCGTGGGTGAGGCATTTATGCGTGCCGAGGATCCGGGTAGCGAATTGCGGGCGCTGTTTTTCGCCTGAAACAGCAGTTTTCCGGGGTACTAACGGGTGCCGAAAACTACAATTGTTTTGCCGTGCGCAGTAATCAGGCCGTCTTCTTCCAGGGTTTTCATCACCCGCCCGGCCATTTCACGTGAGCAGCCGACTATTTTGGCGATTTCCTGGCGTGTTATCTTAATCTGCATGCCCTCCGGGTGTGTAATTGCATCGGGTTCGCGAGCCAGATCGAGCAAAGTCCTTGCCACGCGTCCGGTGACGTCCATGAACGCAAGATTGCTAACTTTTCGGCTGGTGTTTCGCAATCGGTTGGCGAGTTGCGAAGATAACTGAAACAAAATCTCGGGTGTTTCCCTGGCCAGTATCATGAACTGGCTGTAATGAATTTCGGCAACTTCGCAGATAGTTCGCGTATTTATCCAGGCACTACGTTTCAAATTAGTTTCGAATAAACCCATTTCACCGAAAAAATCTCCCGAATTTAGATAGGCGAGTATAATTTCATTGCTGTTCTCATCCTCGATGACTACGCTGACCGAACCGTCAATGATATAGTACAGCGTCTCGGACACGTCTCCGGCGTGAATAATAGTACTGCGCGCAGCGTATTTTTTTACATGGCAATGATGCAAGAAACTATCTAACGCGGGATTTTCTCGCGGCGAAAGCGAAGTTACAGGCTTAACGTTCAACATTAGTATCCTGTTTTCGAATTTTTTATTCGGCGTAACATATCATAATTTTTCTGGGACAACAGTAGTATAGGTAAACATTGATGAAATGCAGGGTTAAGTGGCTAGATCATATGACTTTTGTCGGTGAGTCCGGTAGTGGACATGCGGTGGTCATGGATGGTGCTCCCGAACACGGTGGACGCAATATGGGATTTCGTCCGATGGAGATGCTATTGCTCGGGGTCGGTGGTTGCACCGCATTCGATGTAGTGTCTATTCTGAAAAAATCACGTCAGGCGATTGTCGACTGCGAGGTCGAAATAGATTCAGATCGAGCCGAAGAGATTCCGAAGGTTTTTACCCGCATTCATATTCATTTTATTATCAGTGGTAATAGTCTCGATCCAGTCAAGGTCGAGAAGGCAGTTAACCTGTCGGCGGATAAATACTGCTCGGCATCGAAGATGCTGGGGAAGACCGCGGAGATGACGCATGATTTTGAAATCGTGGAGTTAGGGTAGAGTTAATATGGCCTATTTGAGGCCGTATGCACCATTTTTCTGCGGGCTTGAAGTGGGCTATTCGTCATTCCGGCCTCCGAGCCGGAATCTATTAAATAATCAAAATCAAGGGGTCGACTCCTTGATATGAAACTAAATCCGGTAAGCAGTGAAGGTCATCACTTTGCTAACCATCGACATCGCACACTTGATGACTTTGGGGAGGTCCGCGGCTCCTGCCTTTTGCGCATTGATCGCGTGTTGCATCTCATCTTTTTTCATCGTTTCCAGTATGATTCGGCTGCGCTGGTCATCTTCGGGCAATCGGGATAAATGATCCTGCAGATGTCTGTAAACCTGTTGTTCGGTCTCCCTGACAAATCCCAGGCTCCATTTGTCCCCTACCATGCCGGCTATCGCGCCAATTGCGAATGAACCCCAGTACCAAATTCCATCAAGCTTGCTGCGTCCCTGCCCGAGTTCAGTCAAACGTTGCTGGCACCAGTTCAGGTGTTCGTTTTCCTCTTCAGCCGCTGCCTGCATCGCAACGCTAATTTTTGCATCACGTGCTGTCAGCCCCTGACCTCGATACAACCCCTGAGCGGCGACCTCTCCCGCATTATTCACCCGCATGAGTCCCGCCACCAGTTGTTGCTCCGATCCTGATAATGGCTGTTGATCGATATTGCTCGCCGGATAGGGGCGTTCCTGCAGTGGCGGTTGCAGATGACAGGTTTTTATGCCATGTTGCAATTCGTCGATCAGGGTATCGATCAGGGTTAGTTTTTGTAGCATTTGGGATCTTTTTTGAATTATTTGCTTAAATAGTTTGACAGCTATAACAGTATATTAGATAATTCTGAAATGCTGAATCAATGGCATCCTCCGCCTTTCAGCATTACTCCTCCATCGACCTAGATGGTTAGGGCGTGGTTTTATTATACCACGCCCTTTTTTTATTCTGGTATCCCTATACCCTGAGTTCTCGCACGACATCGATGCAACCACCGGGTTCATGCCCGCTCTGCACCACAGGTGCAGGTTGATAGCCCCCTGTTTCAAACGATAATTCCGGGCAACCTGCCGGCTAGCCGGATTAGTAATCAAACCTGTTTCAGGCCATATTAATGACGATCCTCGCGGTGGTAAAATAAAGCCGTATCGCATCCGGTTCACCCCCCGATATGGCTTGTCAAAGTTGGCTTTATCCGTTAGTATTCGCGCCCTTTGTAACATAAGCCAACGCTCATCAGGGGCAGTATTTCAGGAATTTGTATGAAAACCTTTAGCGCCAAAGCCGAAACCGTCAAACGCGAATGGTTTGTAGTCGATGCCACCGATAAAGTACTCGGTCGGTTATCGACCGAAATCGCTCGTCGTCTGCGGGGTAAACACAAGCCAGAATATACTCCCCATGTAGACACAGGCGATTATATTGTAGTGATCAATGCCGAAAAGATTCGTGTCACAGGCAATAAGGAAAGCGATAAAATGTATCATCACCACACCGGATACATCGGTAACCTGAAATCGGTAAACCTGGCAAATTTACGTAAAAATCATCCAGATAGAATTATCAAGCAGTCGGTCAAGGGGATGTTACCAAAAAATTCGCTGGGTAGAGCCATGTTCAAAAAACTCAAGGTATACGCAGGCAGCACTCACCAACATGCTGCACAGCAGCCGCAACCCCTCGACATATAAGAGATCGAATCATGCCAGTCGAACAGTATTACGGAACCGGTCGTCGCAAGAGTTCATCAGCCCGGGTTTATTTAAAGGCAGGTGGTGGCGCAATCACTATTAATAATAGAAGTATTGACGACTACTTTGGTCGCGAGACTTCAAGAATGGTAGTTCGCCAACCATTACAGACAGTCGAGTTGCTGGAAAAGTTCGATATTAATGTCAATGTTAAAGGCGGTGGTCCCAGCGGACAGGCTGGTGCTATCAGACTGGGGATTACGCGTGCATTATTACAATACGATGAAACATTTCGTGAATCACTGCGTAAAGAGGGGTTTATTACACGTGACGCGCGTGTCGTTGAACGTAAGAAAGTGGGTCTGCGTAAGGCTCGACGCGGGGTTCAGTTCTCAAAGCGTTAAGCTGTTATCCATCGATGGCACTAAAAAGGCCCGCTTTCAGCGGGCTTTTTTGATCCAGACCCTTGCCCGGTTAACCCTCTATTTTTTGTACTCCGCCGTCACCACCGAGAATTAGCACGTTGGCCGGCCGACGGGCAAATAACCCCACACTGACAACGCCGGTGATCTGGTTGATCTGATCTTCCAGCTCGAGCGCGTTTTCTATGCGCAATCCGTGAATATCCAGGATTATATTGCCATTGTCGGTGACATATTCCTCACGCCATACCGGATTGCCACCAAGCCCCTTCAGTGCCTGCCAGACCAGGTTTCGAGCCATCGGAATTACCTCGACCGGTAATGGAAATTTGCCGAGTGTATCGACAAGCTTGGATTCGTCGGCGATACAGATAAATTGATCACTGGCAGCGGCGATTATTTTTTCCCGGGTCAAAGCACCCCCACCGCCCTTGATTAAATGCAGCTGATGGTTGGACTCGTCCGCACCGTCGACATAGATTGACAAGCGCCCGGCATCGTTCAATTCGATTACCCGAATACCTTGTTGCTGCATGCGTTCGGTTGATGCCTCTGAGCTGGAAACGGCTGCTTCGATCTCTCCCGGCATTTTTTCCGCCAATAAATCGATAAAATGGTTTACCGTAGATCCGGTACCGATGCCTATGATCGAGCCTGGTTTAACGTATTCCAGGGCCGCCAGCGCTGCTATTTTCTTCTTCTCTTCGGGGTGCATGAGTTGATACCAGTCAGCAAATCGGCGCATCTTAACCAGTGAACTGGCAAATGTCATTGCAATACTGTCAATAAGCCCTGCAGGCATGACATAGCTGTTGCCTAGAGCACCGGCAGTATTCATAATCCCTGATTCGAATAATACAAATAACTACCTGGGTCATGAGGCAGCAACAATTTCTAGAGAAGGTACTAACCGCCAGGGTTTACGATGTCGCCCGCGAGACGCCACTCGACTACCTGAAGGGCATTTCGAAGCGATTTGATAACAAGGTCTGGCTCAAGCGCGAAGATTTGCAGTCGATCTATTCGTTCAAGCTGAGGGGTGCTTTCAATAAAATTTATCAAATGTATCGAGTACATCCAGGGCTCAAGGGCGTGATCACAGCCTCGGCCGGTAATCATGCGCAAGGGGTTGCACTGTCGGCGAAAAAACTGAAACTCAGGGCAATCATAGTGATGCCGACTACCACGCCGGATATCAAGCTGGCGGCGGTCAAATCCTTCGGTGCAAAGGTAATATTACAGGGAGATAACTTCGATGCTGCCAAAGCTTATGCACTGGATCTGGCCAAAAAAGAAGGCCTGGCCTTTATCCATCCATTCGACGACTTCGATGTGATGGCCGGACAGGGGACCATCGCCCACGAAATCATACGCCAGCACCCGGACAATATCGACGCTATATTTGTGCCGG
>JACZQS010000385.1 GCA_022545625.1 Pseudomonadota bacterium | reverse complement strand
TTAATTATAGTTCACACGTGTGCATGATTTCTGTGCCAGATGCACTCTGTCGTTTCCCGTAGCTGGCACACCAGCGAATTGTTTACGCAGCCACAGCCTGCGAAATAAACAAGGGGACAAAAATGATAGTCAAAAGGTCAATTCGTGCCACAGCAGCCATAGCCGCATTATCAATTGCTTTTGCCGCCATGCCCTCATTTGCTCAGTCGGAAGCCCAATCTTCAGCCGGCGCAATGGTCCTGGAAGAGATTGTGGTAACCGCTCGAAAGAGATCGGAAAACCTGCAGGACGTGCCAGCCTCCGTCGTCGCGTTCACCGAACTTGACATCGACAGGGCGCGAATTCGCAGCGCACGGGATTTTGTGAACTTAACGCCAAATGTGTCGATGGTGGAGTCACAGAACATAGCCTTCGCGTTTGTGAACATTCGAGGTTTGTCGCAGGTACGCAATGTCGATCCGACCGTAGCGGTCGTCGTTGACGGTGTGCTGCAAACGACTTCCCTGGGATTTTCCAAGGATTTAGTCGATGTACAACAGATCGAAGTATTGAAAGGGCCTCAAGGTGCACTCTACGGTCGTAACGCCACCGGCGGCGCAATCAATATAACCACTAAGCAACCGGGCGATGAATTTGAAGGGTACGTTCGTGGTGGAGTCGGCGATGGTGATAGCTACTCTTTGACAGCAGCGGTGAGTGGCCCAATTTCCGAAGACAAATTGCTGGGCAGGCTGGTTGTTTCGTATAGGGATGCCGATGGTTGGCGAGAAAACCCGAATATCTCAGAGATGGTGGATCCCTATGAGGATCTTAGTGTTCAAGGCAAGTTGTTGTGGCTTATCAGTGACGATGTGACCGCCGATCTGCGATTTTCTTATTCTGACAGCGAATCCAGAGGTTCAGGTTTTCGTGTTAACGCCGCAAACCTCAATAATCTGCCTGGCCCGGTAGCCGCCTGTCCATTATGCACCGATGTCGACACTATTGTGCCTGTGCCCGGTGTACCTGCAGTACTTTCGTCGGTCATTGGTGATCCAAATGTTTATTTACCACCGCAGGGTAATCGGAATGGCTTGGATGATCGCGAGGCCTGGGTTGCTTCTGCCAAAATCGATTGGGACACCGAAATCGGCACGGTCACGTCGGTGACTGCCATTGATTCTCTGGATCACATTTCGATTGGCGAACAATTTCCATATTATCCCGATTCCCCTGTCCAGGGTCTCCAGGCTACTTTTGGTCAGAATCGATTCCACGACAGTTTCAGTCAGGAATTTCGAATCACATCAGCCAGTGATCAGCGCTTGCGTTGGATCGTGGGTGCCTATTTCGCCAAATCTGAACTCGATACGATGATCTCGGTGAACCATGACATAGATGTAGACCTTCCATTGGAGATACAAGGGACTGATCCGAATATTGGGGGTAATAATCCAACCAGGCCCTGGGATGATAGTTTTGCAAGCGCGACCGGAGGACCAGGAGCAACGCCCACTCCGAATACGAATCCGGCTGCACTGAGTTTCAACTTCGACACGTTCGAGAGTACGGCAACTGCCGCATTTGCCCAGGTCAATTTCGATGTGAGCGATACGGTCGAACTTTCTTTTGCACTTCGTTATGACCGTGATGAACGAGAAATACGCATCAATACGCTGCAGCAATATTTACCTGTTTTTGCCTTTCCTAGTCAGACCGAAGGTGAAGTGCGCAAGAACGATTACGACTCAGTACAACCCAAGCTAACACTGCGCTGGCAGCCAACCGATGATATGACTGTTTATGGTACTTTGGCTCAAGGATTTCGCAGTGGCGGCTTTAACCTGAGTGGCGTGAAAACAATTGTCACGGCTTTAACAGCAGCGGGTATACCAGGCCAGCCTCAAGGCGTCGAAGATTCCTGGAAACAGGAAGATACCAGCAGTGTCGAAATTGGTCTCAAGACCAGTGGAATGGGCGGCAGGCTCAAATTTGACGCCGCTGCGTTTTATACAGAAATTGATGATGCTTTTAATTTTGTGTTTGTGGCGCCATTGGTCTCTCAGGTTATACGTAACGTCGATAAAGCTAACATTAAAGGGTTTGAAACATCGGTGGCTTTCCTGGCCAATGAG
>JACZQS010000384.1 GCA_022545625.1 Pseudomonadota bacterium | reverse complement strand
GTTAGCTGGACTGATTTCAGGGTTTGTTCAACCACCGCCAGGTATTGATCCTGGGTAAAAGGGTGAAAGGACAACCATAATCCGAATCGGTCCGACATCGAAATTTTTTCTTCGATACTGTCAGCTGGATGCAACTGGCCCTCGACCATCTTACTGTCGAGGTTATCTTGCATCGTTTCCGGCATCAGGTGGCGGCGGTTGGAGGTGGCGTAAATCAATAGGTTATCCGGTTGAGGCTGTAACGATCCTTCCAGGCAAGCCTTGAGTGATTTGTAGGAATCATCATTTGCTTCAAACGACAGGTCATCGAGATAAATAATGAACCTTCTCCGGTCGGTACCGAGATTTTTAATGATTTCGAATAACTCCCCCGTGGCCGATTTTGGTATCTCGACGATGCACAGTTTCTGTTTCGAAAACTCGATCAGCTGGGATTTGATCAAAGATGATTTACCGGTACCTCGCGCGCCCCACAACAGTGCATTATTGGCTGGTTTGCCCTGTAAGAATTGAGAGGTATTACGGGATAGCAAATTCATTTGGCGCTCGATATGCAACAGTTCTGATTTTTCTACCCTGTCGAAACCAGGGATCCCTTCGAGACGATGTTCGGTCCATCGATAGGCGCGACAGGAAGCATCGGTTTCAATTTTTTGGCGAGGCGGAATGATCAATTCAATGCGATCGAGTAATTCGAATAAACGGTCAAACAACTTGTCGAAATCGGGCGTCGCCTTCACGGTCAGGTCTTTAGTTTTTTGTATTTAATGCGGTGTGGCTGGTCGGCATCATGCCCCTGGCGCTGCTTGCGGTGGGCTTCGTATTCAGAGTAATTGCCCTCGTAGGCGTATACCTGGCTTTCGCCTTCGAAGGCAAGTATATGCGTTGCTATGCGATCGAGGAACCAGCGATCGTGCGATATTACGACCACGCAACCGGGAAAATCCAGTATCGCCTCTTCCAGGGCCCGCAGGGTTTCGACGTCAAGATCGTTTGTCGGTTCGTCCAGTAATAACAGGTTTCCGCCAGCTTTCAGCAATTTTGCCAAATGCAATCGGTTGCGTTCACCGCCGGACAGATCTTTAACCAGTTTTTGCTGGGCAGATCCACGAAAATTAAAGCGTGATACATAAGCACGGGAAGGAATTTGATAATTGCCGACAACTATATTATCGAGACCATCCGACAGTTCCTGCCACACAGTTTTACTCCCATCGAGATCGTCGCGGGATTGATCAACATAAGCAATACTCACTGTTTCGCCAATTTTAATCGAGCCTTCGTCGAGTGACTCCAGTCCCATCATGATTTTGAACAATGTTGTTTTACCGGCGCCGTTTGCACCGACGATGCCGACGATGCCGCCACGTGGCAGTTTAAATTCGAGATCCTGGAATAAAAGTTTGTCACCGTACGATTTTTTACCGCCGTCTATTTCAACCACCAGGTCACCGAGTCTTGGCCCTGGCGGAATATACAATTCCTGGGTCTCACAGCGCTTTTGAAAAGCCTGCGATGCAATTTCCTCGAACCGCTTTAGCCTGGCCTTGCTTTTTGACTGCCGTCCTTTCGGGTTTGATCGCACCCATTCGAGTTCTGCCTTGATTGATTTTTGGCGTGCCTTTTCCGAGCGCTCTTCAGTTTCGAGGCGCTTTTGCTTTTGCCCTAGCCAGGAAGAATAATTACCCTGCCAGGGTATACCCTGACCACGGTCGAGTTCGAGGATCCAGCCCGCTACATTGTCGAGAAAATACCGGTCGTGGGTTACCGCGATAACAGTCCCCGAAAAGTCCTTTAAAAACCTTTCAAGCCAGGCGACCGATTCGGCGTCCAGGTGGTTGGTAGGTTCGTCGAGGATCAGCATGTCGGGATTGGACAACAATAGCCGGCACAAGGCGACACGACGTTTCTCGCCGCCCGACAATTGCTCGACCGCGGCATCCCATGGTGGTAGGCGTAAAGCGTCTGCGGCAATCTCCAGTTTTCGATCGAGATCCCAGGCCCCGGCGCTGTCGATTTTATCCTGAAGCTCAGCTTGCGCGGCGAGTAGATCGTCCATTTCTTGATCCGACATCGGTTCGGCGAATTTCAGACTGACCGCGTTGAAATCGTTGAG
>JACZQS010000119.1 GCA_022545625.1 Pseudomonadota bacterium | reverse complement strand
TCCGCTTAGGGCTCTTGAGCGATGAAATCTGAAGGTCAGCTTTTGCCGATTGATTGGTAGAGCTGTCCTCCCAAAATCGCTAAAAATGTCGCTCCGACCGGTTGACCCGGATCGGTCGCATCAGGCATTATTTTTCGCCGACGATCAAATCCAGGCAGGGTATAAGGCACAGGGTTAGTTTTACTGATAATAATAATCGTACTTCACTAACATTTTTCGCATAAAATCCCAGGCTTCGTTGTAAGTCAGCCCGCTATTCTCTGGAATGATAATCTGGACGTATAAATCCTTGCCCTTTTGTGCCTTGAGCCTTGACAGACGTTTTTCAACCTCGGCCAGTGGTAAATCGGTAAAACCACTATCCCCGGGCTGCTTGTAACGAATAATTTTGCCACTTTTGCCTTTAATATAATAAACCTGGGCGATATATTTACCCTTCGCCGAGCGTGCAGGTTTAACCAGCTCCTCGTATTTGGACTTGACCACATCGTACTGGCCTTTGAGCGCCAGCAACTGGCGATTGTAGTCTTCGACTTCCCGCTTAAGGAACAGCTTGTCCTGCTTCAGGCTGGTGATGCTCTGTTGCTGGGTCTGGCTTGATCGACTGAGCAGATCAATTTCCGCTTTAGCCGAAGACAGCAGTGCACGAGACTCATCTTTGAATATCAGCAACTCGCGGCTGTATGCCTGGCTCTCCTGGGCCAGACGTTGCTTGTCCTGTGTCAGGCTGGCAATTTCCTGGCTCAGACGTTGGTTTTCCCGTGTCAGGCTGGCAATTTCCTCGTCCTGACGTTGCCTGTCCTGTGTCAGGCTGGCAATTTCCTCGTCCTGGCGTTGCCTGTCCTGTGTCAGGCTGGCAATTTCCTGGCTCAGACGTTGTTTTTCCCGTGTCAGGCTCGATATTTCTTGCTGCTGGGCCTGGCTGGTTTGGGTCAGCGATTCTATTTCTGCTTTAGCGTTGGACAGCAGTGCCATGGTTTTTTCGCTATCACTTATTTGCTGGTTCAATTGTACGCTAAGCCTGGCTACCTGGTTTTCAAGGTCCCGATATTGTGTGGCCACCCTCTCAATTTCGAGATTTGCAACGGTTAGAGCTGCATTGGCCAGGTCCAGGGATTTCCTGAATTCTGTGTTGCTAGCCTCCAACGCCCTGATACTGGCGGCCTGCTGTTGAATCGTATTACTCGCAACTAGTAATTCTTCATCCTTCTTTAGCAGGCGCAATCGTAAAATTGAATTGCTTTGTTCGACATTTGCGAGCCGCTCTTCGAGCGTGACATTTTCCTGCGAGGTGGATTCGATAATCTGTGCAGCGAGTTGCTCGGCTACAATACTTTCGCGCAATTCGGCGACCAGTCGCCAGTTACGCACCACCAGCAGGCTTGTAGCCATCAGAAAAATCATCATAATGACTATCATGATATCGGTAAACGATGGCCAGAAACTATTATCACCGCTATGGCTGGTTTGCAGTTGGCCTATCGGTGCGAAATCAGCCTGCATCAGGTTGGGGTGACCTTATTTATCATCCGCGTGCTCGGGAGACAGGCGGAATCCCTCGCGCAACAGCGATTTTATTTCGGACAGGTCGCTAGCCAGCCGACTTATCTGTTCCTGGTTGGACGATATGGTTTCCTGCAGGGTCTGTGTCGAAGCGTGATAGATTTCTTGTGTATTCTTAATATTATCGGCCAGTAATGATTTTACTTCAGACAGGCCGACAGACATATGGTTTATCTGTTCCTGATTGGACGATATTGTTTCCTTCAGGGTCAGCGCCGAAGCGTGATAGATTTTCTGTGTATTCTTTAAATTATCCGTGGCATGAATAATGGATTTGATCAAATCGCCCATTTTGTTGACGATATAATCGCTACGTTTCACGAACTGAGGCATCAGGTAAACCGATGTCAGGTGCTCGATCCCGCTGATTAGGTGGGTTTGTACATCGTTGAGGCGTGTATAAAAATAACCGAATATGACGTAGCTGACGATAGCGGTAATGGTGGTAGACAGAGCTGTCGACATTCCATGAATCACCAGGCCCATGCCGCCGAGGCTACCGGCTGCCGAATCAATTAGATCTGAAGCACCCAGCAGAGCAATCGAAAGTGCGATGATAGTGCCCAATACACCAGTTAAAATGAGAATATTGTTGATGAATTTAATCAGGCCGAATTTTGTACTCTCATCGGCAGTCAGCATAGCCGAGAGTGCGCTGTGATTTATTTCACCGGCCGCGGCCTCTATCGATTTCATTGTCAAAAGACGTTTGACGATAATCGAATGAGGCGGCAGCCCTTCCATCAGGTCTACCTTGAAAGACTCGATATTATTCACAAACCCGGCAATCGCCTGTTCTTCGCGCCCGTACCGGATCAGGTGGTAAAGGATATTCAACATGCCAATCAGCATTAGCGAGGCTATCGCGCTATTAATAATAATCCCGGTCTGGGTTTGTTGATTTTCGAAATAAAACTGGTAAAGAAAATCATATTTCCAGGCAATCGCTATGCCAACAATAACAACCACAACCCCAAACTGGATAATAATATTGAGGCTGAGACGGGTGAGCAGGCGCTGTATATCCATAGATTGGATCCTGGGCTAATTCATCTGACTAGTTGCATAAATTTAATATTACCGGCGTTTCGGGTGAACCGTTGGTCGTACTATTATCCGGGAGATCAGCTTGATTCAAGGTACGCGAGGCGGCACTACCTCAATTCGAGATCATTAAATAATGTTTTGCTCAGGAAGTCAAAATCGGGTGACCGATTCACTGCATCGACGAAGCTAGTCTAATTGCTGGGTTTCCCTGATCGTTTGAAACCTGGTTTCTGCTCCGATACGGGCTGGAAATTTGCGTCGAAAAATGTAACATTATTACAATAAGCCTGTCTTAGAAACGGTATTGGAGGTGAATAGTGTTACTGATACATGTAATGCGGCGAGTTATTAGATACGGAACAGTATCATTAATCGACGAATCAGGTAAACGCCACCAGATATCCAGATTTGGTAAACCAGAAGTGGTTTTGCGCCTGACCGACGACTCGATCGCGAAACGACTGGTATTCGCGACTTCTATGGGTTGGTGCGAAGCCTATATGGATGGCAAGTTACTGATTGAAGAAGGGACCCTCAATGGTTTTCTCGAAGCATGGGGGCGATCTGAAAAGATCCTGGCAAAAACCTGGTTTGGGGAATTTTTTCGTCTCTTTTACAGTTTTACGGCTGCCGTGGAACATTACAACCCGATCGGGCGGTCACGTCGAAATGTCGCACACCACTACGATTTATCCACCGAACTGTACGATTTGTTTCTCGATTCGGATCGACAGTACTCCTGTGCCTATTATCCGAAGGGTAATGAGGATATCGAAACCGCGCAACTTTTAAAGAAGCGCCACATAGCGGCTAAACTTGATATTAAACCAGGCATGACGGTGCTGGATATCGGCTCTGGTTGGGGCGGTATGGCAATTTACCTGGCAAAAAACTTCGATTGCAGGGTAATCGGTGTCACATTATCGCAGGAACAGTACAGGGCATCGAGGCGGCGAGTGGAAGAGGCAAAGCTGGAACGAAAGGTAAGTTTCGAGTTGCAAGATTATCGGACCCTGACCGAACCGGTCGATCGCATCGTGTCGGTGGGAATGCTGGAACATGTGGGGCAACATCAATACGGGCAGTTTTTCAGCAAGGTCAGTGAACTGCTGAAACCAGGCGGCGTTGCTTTAATTCATACCATCGCTCGAATGGAGAAACCTCAACCGGTCGGTGCCTGGATTCGAAAGTATATCTTTCCCGGTGGTTACCTGCCCTCGATTTCGCAATTGGCCCGGGCATGGGAACGCCATCGGCTCTGGGTTACCGACGTCGAGAACCTTCGCCTGCACTACTCGAAAACCTTGATTCAGTGGTATCAGCGATTTTCTAAAAATCGTCAGAAAATTGCTAAAATTTACGACGAACGATTCTGTCGGATGTGGGAAATGTACCTGGTCGCTAGTGAAGTGGCGTTTCGAGTAGGCAATATCACTGTATTACAAATTCAACTGAGCCATAAAACTGTTGCATTACCGATTACACGGGACTATATGTTAGAGGCCGAGCAGGAACTTGCATTTAAGGATAGTATGGTTAGCAGTTCCAGGCCGAAGAGAAAAGCTCGCAAGGCCACCGAGGTAGAGCTCGAAGAAATTTAGAGATAATCATTTCTTCGGGCTAACTAGCGACTGGCTTTTACAAGGTCGCCTTGCGTAGATGATTGATCAGGTCGATCTGCGTAATCAGGCCGTAAAAGGTATCGCCCTCGGCAACGATCGCGACCTTGTCCTCTTTAAACAGGTGTAAAATGCTATCGATACTGGCTGAAGGTGGCACGATTTCCAGGTCGGTGACCATAATCGATGAAACCTGCTGTTGAAAGTTCTTTTCATTATTATAAATGCCCAGCAGGATATCTGACTCGTCGATCAGGCCGACAACCTTACCGTCGTCAATGACCGGGACCTGCGATACGTCGAACATGCGCATGCGCTTGTAGGTCGTGAGCAGGTTGTCGTCTGAGGTCACGGTGACTATATCACCAGTATCTGCCGGTCTTGCGATGATATCGCGCAAATCACCGTGCAACTCGCGACCCAGCAGTCCCTGGTCGGCTAGCCACGAATCGTTGAACGATTTTGATAAATATTTGTTTCCGGTATCGCCTACGAGAGTGACGACTCTTTTGGGCAAACTTTGCTCCCGGCAATAGCGCAACGCGGCCGAGAGCAGGGTGCCGGTAGAGGAACCCGCCATGATGCCTTCTCGTTCGAGTAATTCGCGCTGGGTTTGAAAAGCTTCGCTATCGCTAATCGAATAAGCTTTGCTTACCAGGTCGAGGTCGCAGATCGACGGCACGAAATCTTCGCCGATGCCTTCGACCAGCCAGGCGCCTGCTTTTGGCATAACACCGGTTTCGACCAGTTCCCTGAGGACCGAACCTTCGGGATCGGCCAGCACCATTTCACACCCTGGCGCATTCTTCTTGAAGAATCGGCCCAGGCCCGTGATCGTGCCACTCGATCCTACCCCGACCACCATTGCGTCGATTTTACCCTCCATTTGTTCGAAGATTTCTGGTCCGGTTTCGGTTTCGTGAGTGAGTGGGTTATTTGGATTGGAGAACTGGTCGATATAATATGAATTAGGAATTTCCTTCGACAGGCGTAAAGCATAGTCCTGGTAGTGCTCTGGATGACCCTTTTGCACGTCCGACCGCGTCAGGCGCACTTCGACACCCATGGCACGAATATGGCGTATCTTGTCCGGGCTCATTTTATCCGGGATTACCAGAATCAACTTGTATCCCTTCTGCGCCGCCACAAGCCCGAGCCCGAGTCCGGTGTTGCCAGCAGTAGCTTCTATTATTGTTCCCCCGGGTTTAATTTTGCCCTCTTTTTCCGCCGCCTCGATCATCACTACCGAGATTCGATCCTTGATCGAACCGCCGGGGTTCTGGCTTTCGAGTTTAATAAACAGATCGCATGGGCCGGTGTCAAACTTGCTCAGTTTCAACATTGGCGTATTGCCAATCATTTCGAGAACGGAGCTGTGAATGGTCATTCTAGAATCTCCGGTTTAAACAGGGTTCGATGCTATCACGATAGTCCGGTTTGTCATATCTGCTTGAGGACTGGTGGGAAATAGATTATCAGGGCGCTAATTGCAGCTGTCCCTGGGCTAAGCAGGCGGCTAGAATCGCGATCCGGTATCACTAATGTGGTAGTCGCTCAACGCAATCCACTCTGGATTAATTTCGATGCCCCAACCAGGTGTATCAGCCAAATTCACACGGCCATCCCGGATTTTGTAATCGGGTGAAAAAATGTGATATTGCCACGGGTAGTAGTCCAGTCCTTCTATAGAAAATTCCACGTACTTACCTGCATTTTCGATCGCCGACATCAGGTGAATCGAGAATAGGGTGACCAGGGACAAGTTGGCAGAATGCAAAGTACAGGGAATATCAGCCTGCCTGGCCATCGCGGCGACCTGTAGAGTACGTGTGATACCGCCCATATAACAAATATCGGGCTGCACGATATCGACGGCGTGGGTATTGATCATATGCTTCCAGACGTTCATGTTGTTATCTTGTTCACCACCGGTGACATCGATATCGAGCGCATCGGTGACCTGTCGGGTCCAGTCTAGTTCCCAATAGGGGCAAGGTTCTTCAAAATGGCTAATCCCGTAGTCGGTCAGCAACCGGCCGACTTCAATTGCCTTTGCAGGTGTGTAACCGCTATTGGCGTCGACCAGCAAGATCACATCATCACCCAGGGTTTTACGCATGATCTTGACGATTTTTTCGGTCCTGCCTGGCCACTGGTCTTCGTCGTGACCGCACTCGCGTGCGATACGAAACTTGAATGACTGGTAGCCGAATTGTTCTTTCAATGCCAGCATTCGATCGGCTTCGGCTTCAGGGGTGATTTCTCGCTGCATACTCGAGGCATAAACTGGAAAGCTCGGGGTTTTACCGCCGAGTAAATGGCAGACACTTTTCCCGGCCCGCTTACCACGAATATCCCAGAGCGCAGTATCTATTCCACACAGTGCACGGTAAAGGTAAGTACCCTGAAATTTATGCTCACGATCCAGTACAGTCGCGGTGACTGCCTCGATATCGCTCGCATCCAGCCCCAGTACATGACGAGCAACCTGCCTGTGAACCACCTGGGAAGTGATATCGGCATTATATGGGGATACCTGGCCCCAACCTTCGTCCCCATCGTTTGTTCGCAGCCGAACCAATGCGACATTATCGGTGCTGAAGGTTTCTATGCTGGTTATGATCAATGTGGAGTTCCAGGCAATTCGAGTGACCCTGGCGAGGCTAGCAGGATGACCGCTGTGGTTTACAACCTGTCTAACGCCTGTTTCAAATCGTCAATTAAATCGTCTGCCGACTCGAGGCCTGCTGACAACCGAACCAGGCCATCGGTAATACCCGCTTTGATGCGTTCTTCACGTGGCATATCGGCGTGTGTCATGGTGACCGAGTGGGTCACCAGGGACTCTACCGAACCGAGGTTTTCCGCGAGACTCCAGAGTTCGAGCGTATCCATCAACTTCTTGCCAGCTTCTACGCCACCTTTTACTTCAAACCACAGCATGGAGCCATGACCACTGGCTTGTCGGTCGGCGAGTTCTTTTTGGGGAAATGAATCCAGTCCGGGGTAGGCGACGCGTTCTACCGCAGGATGGGTTTCCAGAAATTCCGCAATTTTTCGTGCGTTTGCCGTTTGTGCCTCCAATCGAGTACTCATAGTTTTGCAACCCTGTAGCGTCTAAAACGCAACCATT
>JACZQS010000118.1 GCA_022545625.1 Pseudomonadota bacterium | reverse complement strand
GCGGGTCTCCCTGGTTCTGGAACGAGAAACATTACGTTTGAATTCATCTAGTATCGACCCCGTCGTCGATCCGCTGCCTGACAGCCCGCCCTGGCCGGCAGCGGAATTAAACTGCGATCCCGACATGAGTTGATCGAGAGGTAAAAACATCAAATTGTTGCCATTTTCGATATCGATCATCACCTTCGGAGAGGCGCTCATGACCGACTCAATGGTATCGATATAGAGGCGCTCGCGGGTCACCTCGGGTGCAAGCTGGTACTCGGTCAGTAACTGGTTAAAACGACTGGTTTCACCTTGTGCCGACTTGACTACCCGTGTTCTATAGGCCAGGGCCTGTTCCAATAATCCTTCTCCGTCGCCGCGTGCCTTCGGTACGATGTCGTTGCGATAGGCATTCGCTTCATTGATGATGCGTTGCTCGTCTTCGCGCGCCTTGATCGCGTCTTCGAAAGCATCCTGTACTTCTTCCGGGGGTTGTGCCTCGCCCATATTGACGGTCAGCACGTTGAGTCCAGTACTATAAGAGTCCAGGATTTCCTGCATGATTTCCTTGGTTTCGCTGCCGATGATCGCGCGGCCTTCGGTAATAATTGAATCAAAGTCATTGTTGCCAACCACGGTGCGAATTGCAGTATCTGAAACCTGTCGCAGGGTAAGATCAGGGTCGCGAACTTCGAAGGCAAAATCCTGCGCGTTCTTGATGTTGTACTGAACCTCCAGGCTCATCAGCACTATATTCTCATCCCCGGTGAGCATTATCGAGTCGCTGCGGGCGGTTCGAATGGCCGACACATTGATTTGTTCGACGTCCTCAATCGGCCAGGGAATATGCCAGTGCGGGCCCGATTGGGTGACTTTCGTCCTTGCCCCAAAACGAGTTTCAACACCACGCCAACCCTCGTCGACAATATATATTCCAGTCAATGCCCAAACGAACAGCAGGGCGATTATGATAAACCCGGCAATTCCGGACAAATTACCCGATCCGGTCGGGAGTTTAGGTATTTTGCCGCCTCCGCCACCGAAAATGCCGCCGAATTTATCCTTCACATTTTTTAATAGTTCGTCCAGATCCGGGGGACCATCATTACCTCTATTCCCCCAGGGATCTTTATCTTTACCCGGTTCATTCCAGGGCATTAGCAGTCTCCATTGATAGTAATTTAGTTTGTAGCTTGATTGCGTTCAAAGAGTGCGGATTGTATCGGTTATCATGCAACTCCCGCAAGCCTATTGGTCTGAATCTGTACCCGCTTATCGGATAATTGAAATTTTTGATATAACTTTTCTAAAAGTGCGGCTGAAAGAACCAGATTCAAGCTGATATCGCCATTATTCTCATAAATTTCATCCTCGATGGCTCCTTCTGCATGCAAATACGCCAGGATCCTCCCCTCATCCGCCCGTAACGCCAGTTGATAGTGCAATTTTTGATCACTAAATCGCGTCTGTAACACCTCGCGCAATTCGTCAAAACCCGCTTTGCTGATTGCCGATAGCCATACCCGGTTTGGAATTCCAGTCTCGTCATAATCGATACGGGGCTGGTAGCCCGGGATATCTATCTTGTTATATATTAATAGCTGCGGCACGTCTCCAGCACCGATTTCTTCCATTACCTGGTTCACTGCCTGCATTTTTTCGTGTTTATCGTCATCGGCGCAATCGACTACATGGAGGATCAAATCTGCTTCACGGATTTCGAGTAATGTGGCACGAAACGCGGCGACCAGATCATGGGGTAAATGGCGGATGAACCCGACCGTATCTGCCAGGATAACGCACAACTCCTTATTGACTTCGAGCTTTCGCAATGTCGGGTCAAGTGTCGCGAACAGTGCATCAGCTGTATAAACCGACGAATTAGTCAGGGCATTGAACAGTGTTGATTTTCCGGCATTGGTGTAGCCGACCAGGGAAATTGTTGGAATTTGAGCTTTCTTGCGTGCCTGTCGACTTTGCGCGCGTTGGCGTGAAACCTTTGCCAGGCGATTGTTTAGATACTTGATACGTTTGCCGAGCAGACGGCGATCTGTTTCAAGTTGCGTTTCACCCGGTCCACGCAGACCGATACCCCCTTTTTGTCTTTCCAGGTGTGTCCATCCCCTGACCAGTCGCGTCGATAAATGTTTGAGCTGTGCCAGTTCGACCTGTAGTTTACCTTCGAACGATTGGGCACGTTGGGCGAATATATCCAGTATCAGACCTGTCCTGTCCAGTACACGGCACTCCAGGTGCTTCTCAAGATTACGTTCCTGGGACGGGGAAAGGATATGGTTAAACAGAACCACGTCGACTTCGTGCTGCCTGGCCAGGCCGGCAATCTCTTCGAGTTTTCCCTTTCCTATAAACGTTTTTGCAGTAGGCTTTTGCCGACTACCAACGACTAGCTCCATCTCGATCACTGCGGCCGATCGAACCAGTTCTATAAATTCGTCCAGATCGTCCTGATCCTCCTGAAGCGCCAGGTTGATGTGTACCAGTAACGCTCTTTCACCACCATGTGGCCGTTCAAACTCGAACAACAATGCCTCCTATTGGCGTACCACCCATAGGCTGACTAGCGATTGCCATCTCCCTGTTCTTCTACAGGATCGTCAATATGTTCTAAAGGAACGTCAATTTGGATATTTCTGGCTGGTACAATGGTGGAAATAGCGTGTTTATAAACCATCTGGCTGACATTATTTTTCAGTAAGACGACAAACTGATCAAACGATTCGATCTGCCCCTGTAATTTGATGCCATTTACCAGAAAAATTGAAACGGGTACATGCTCTCTTCTTAATGCGTTTAAATAGGGTTCCTGTAACGTTTGGCCTTTTGCCATAACAGTGCTCCTTAATTTTATTATTGTAGGAAGCCACAAACATTCTTTTATAGATTTTCAATCACAAAAATCAATCGATGTGACTTTTATTTTATTAAATTAAATCAATAACTTATACGATCAGCTATCGATCGGGCCTGGCAACCAGGCTCTAAAATATCAGGAAATCCTGAATTACCAGACTAACCCATATCGAGTGTATCAGAAATCGAGTACTTTCTCAGCGGTACATTGTCGATGCTAGGCTTTCACAAACAGTTCATTTAGCAGCTCAAATATATCATTTTGACGATATCTCGCGCAATCGAAGGCATGTTTTTGCGATAACTTCCGCAACCAGGTCATTTGACGCTTGGCAAGTTGCCGGGTTGCTGCTACGGCCTGATCAATCATTTCCTGCCTGTTTGAGCTTCCTTCCAGGTATTGCCAGACCTGGCGGTAACCGACACACCGCATCGACGGCATATCGAGGTTTAAATCACCTCTTTTTTTAAGCAGCGCGACCTCGTCAATCAATCCCTGCTCTATCATCGCCAGAAAACGCTGCTCAATGCGTTGATGTAACCGCGCCCTGTCGCCGGCATTGAGGATAATTCGCATCACTTCGCGGTCAAACCCCTCGGACTGTTTATTGTGCATATCGGACAGCGACTGGCCGCAGATTTCAAATACCTCCAGCGCGCGTTGAATGCGTTGGGAGTCACCGGGTTTGATGCGGCTTGCAGATAGCGGATCAATCGCGGCTAATTTTTCATGCATTGCCGCCCAACCGACCCTGCCCGCCTCGGCATCGAGGGTTGCACGAATAGCGGGATCGGCTTGCGGAAGTTCATTTAAACCATTTTCGAGAGCGTGGTAATACATCATGGTTCCGCCTACCAGCAGCGGCAAATTGCCTCTCTGGATGATTTGCTGGATTAATTGCCTGGCATCCTGGACAAAGTTCCAGGCCGAGTAATACTCGGCCGGATCGATGATGTCGATCAAAAAGTGAGGTGTCTCGGCAAGCAACCCGGCATCCGGCTTTGCGGTACCAATATTCATTCCTCGATAAATCAGGGCGGAATCGACACTGATCAGCTCGACCGGAAAGCGCTTTGCTATCTCGACTGCAAGCCCCGACTTGCCGGTGGCTGTAGCCCCCATCAGGAATATTACCTCTGCTGTCGACATCTATTGCCCGCGTTTGAAAAGCTTGTCTAGCGCATCGAGGCTTAATTGCTTCCAGGTTGGCCTGCCATGGTTACACTGGCCGCTGCGCTCGGTTTGTTCGATATCTCTCAGCAGGGCATTCATTTCATCGATTGACAATAGTCGATTGGCCCGCACCGAGGCATGGCAGGCCATCGTCGACAACAACTCGTTTTCGTATTGCTCGATCCTGTCCGAACGACCATATTCGACCAGATCCGCGAGTACATCGCGAATTAGCTGCCCGGTATCGGCGTTTTTTAACAACGCGGGGATCGCCTTGATTCGAACCTGCTCAAGGCCCAGTCTCTCGACGACAAAACCGAGATGTTCGAAAAGCGCCTCGTTTTCCTCTACCAGGTTTGCTTCGGCCTGGCTCACGCTCAACGACAATGGAACCAGCAATGGCTGTTTGATCACGTCTTCTTCTGCCGCATTCTGTTTCATACGCTCGTAAACAATTCGCTCGTGGGCGGCATGCATGTCGACCACAACCATACCATCGGTGTTTTCGGCGAGGATGTAGATGCCTTTCAACTGGGCAATCGCGAACCCGAGCGGTGGTATCTCCCGGGTGGCTCCTGGTGCATCGGGTATTTTACGTTCCGAACCGAGTAGCGATGCATAGGCTGCAGATTTCTCGGCTATATTCGCCGGTCGCTGAAAACTGCTGTAATGAGCGAAGCCAAGCCCCGACTGCTGCGAATATTGAGACAGGGTCCCGGCATCTGTATCTGTCGCGTCCATCGCAAACGCGGGTGAGTTTTGTTGTTCTGCTGGTTGCACCACGGCCAGGGCCTGGTGCAGTGAACGATACAGAAAGTCGTGGATCTGGCGCGAATTACGGAAACGAACTTCGTGTTTTTGCGGATGTACGTTGACATCGACCTGGCGTGGGTCCATTTCCAGTGATAATACAAATGCCGGATGCCGACCATGAAACATCACGTCCTGATAAGCCTGTCGCACCGCATGGCTCACCAGCTTGTCCTTGATGACCCTTTGATTGACAAAGAAATACTGCATGTCTGCCTGACTACGATTAAAGGTGGGTAAGGCGACCCAACCCGATAACCTTAACTCGCCGGTTCCGACGCCGATTTCGATCAGGCTGCCAGCAAACGCCTTTCCGCAAAGTGTCGAGAGTCGCGCTCGATGATCTGTTGAGTCCAGTGCCGGACGCAATTGATAAATCACTTTCTGGTTATGAACCAGCTTAAATCCGACCGCCGGATGGCTTATCGCCAGGGTTTTGAACAGCGTTTCAATATGCTTGTATTCGGTTTGCTCGGTGCGTAAGAATTTTTTTCGCGCCGGCACATTATAGAATAGCTCACGTACCTCGACGCGGGTCCCGGGCGGCGATGAATCAGGCACTGGCTCCGCATCTTCCCGCGCACTGATACGCCAGGCATGCTCGGCGTCCGGGGTCCGTGAGCCCAGGCTGAGTCGCGAAACCGACGCTATACTTGGCAGGGCCTCACCGCGAAAGCCTAATGAATCGATCTGCTCAAGGTCTTGCAGGCTTCGAATCTTACTCGTCGTGTGCCTGGCAACCGCGGCAACCAGCTGATCACTATCGATACCACACCCGTCATCGGTTACCCGTATCAGGCGGATACCACCCGCTTCAACCTCGACGACAATGTTATTCGCCCCTGAATCCAGGCTATTTTCGACCAGTTCCTTGACCACCGAAGAAGGTCTCTCGACTACCTCGCCAGCGGCAATCTGGTTTACCAGATGGGGCGTCAAAGTCTGGATTCGAGGCACTAGTGTTGCTTCCATGTGATCATTACGGCTTCAGTTAACTGTTCAGCATTCGTGGCGAGGTGGGCAGGATAGCCATGGATAAAATAAGACCGGACTATAACGCCTATCGAAATAAAAATGTAGCGTTGCCACGATGATTGGCGAATTTGTCTAAATTTTTATGCGCGATTCCGGGCAAACTCGTGATCCTTCAACTGCCAGCCAATACGTCGATTAACGACAATGTCATTCTCGCCGTCGCTCCCCAGAGTAACTCACCATCGTAATGATCATAATAGATGACAGGCCATGAAGTTTTCGAATCAGGATGTCGCCTGGTCTCGGTACGATAGTTTGATTTCTGCGCAAGCCAGCTCAGCGGCATGGTAAACGCACGTGCGACTTCGACTTCATCGAGCGATAACGGGTAAGGCCAACGCATTTCTGCGATGAATGGTGTGACCTGAAATTCACTAATCGTATGATGGTAGTTTAAACGCCCCAGAACATTGACGTCCCGGGGCAGGATACCAATTTCTTCCTCGGCCTCGCGCAGCGCGGTTGATTCCAGGTTTTCATCCCCTGCTTCGCGCTTGCCACCGGCAAATGCTACCTGCCCGCTATGGCGGTCACCCTCAAAATCGGCTCGCCGAATATACAAAAGATGCCAGGCCTGATCGATGCGTAAAAAAGGTACCAGCACTGCCGCTTCGCGCGCATTCGCCTGCAGTAGTTCGGGTGGAATATCGTAGGTTGGATCGGGCTGTTTTTCCAGTCGCTGGCTAATTTCGCCTGCGCTGAGTTGATCAAGATCTATCATCGTCGACCACCAGTCCTGGTAATTTATGGTGCAATTGACTGTAGCGATAATGGAAATTGTACATCGGTTGTCTGTCGTCGCTAAACTAAGAAAAATTAAAAAACCATTATGACTGACTGCCGCCTTTGTGCAATATTCGGATTATCAGGACCTACTGACTGGTTACTACCCTTAGCGCTTTAAATTTCAGGCTCAACGGAGGTCGATGGGTGAACCGATTAATCGCGGAAAATCATTGAGGCCCAATTGAACGACAAGTTTCTCAGCATCTCCAAACGCCTTCGGTCGACACCCTTTACGCGGCGGGTCGAGGCGGCAGGCGTGAAGGCCTATACGGTTTACAATCACATGCTACTGCCAACCCTGTTTGAATCGATCGAAGAAGATTACTGGCATCTTTGCGAACAGGTGCAGGTCTGGGATGTCTCCTGTCAACGCCAGATAGAAGTCAGGGGCCCGGACAGCCAACGCCTGGTGCAGATGATGACACCGCGGGAAATCAAAAATGCGGTACCCGGCCAGGGTCTTTACGCCCCGTTGTGCGCCAGCAATGGTGGTATTCTGAACGATCCAGTGCTGATAAAATTATCGCCCGATCACTGGTGGCTATCGATCGCCGATAGCGATATCAAACTCTGGGCCAGCGGACTCGCCAGCGGTTATGGGTTAAGCGTCGAAATTGCCGAGGCCGACATCTGGCCACTGGCAGTTCAGGGTCCGAAAGCCGAGGAACTGGTTAGCCGGGTATTTGGTGACTCGGTGCGCGGAATCCGCTTCTTCCGCTCTGAAATGCT
>JACZQS010000383.1 GCA_022545625.1 Pseudomonadota bacterium | reverse complement strand
CAATTTCTGTGTTGTGAAACTTAGCAATAGCCGTGCTATTACTTGCGTTCCACGCCTTGAACTTGATCATTTTGAATCACAACCCGATTCACCCAGAATTAATCAGAGATTCCCTAAGGTCCTGTAGGCGCCGCCGGAGTGTACAGCAAAATAGATTTGCTCTGCCCGCGGACCTTAGATTTTCCAACCTGGTTGAACTCAATTTCCTGCACCAGTATTTTCGTATTTTCAGACACCAGTAATCGTGTACCGTATTCTTTGTTCAGCGACTCGAGGCGCGCCGCGAGGTTGACGGCGTCACCGTGCACGGTGTAGCTAAGTCGACCCTCGGCGCCAATCGCACCGGCGACAACCGGACCGGTATTGATACCGACACGAATAGCCAGGGTCTCACCGGCGAAATTTTGTTCCGCGACCCGCGACAGCATTTCCTGACCAGCCAGGACAGCATTGGTGGCGTGATCCGCATTGACGACGGGTACATTAAACGTGGCCATAATCGCATCTCCCTGAAACTGTGTGACTACACCACCGTGTTTTTCGAGTACCACCACCATTGCCGAAAAAAAGGCATTCAGCACGTCGACAATTTTAACTGGACCGAGCGATTCGGTCATCTGCGTAAACGATTCGATATCGCAAAACAAGATGGTCGCGACGACCTGTTGCGGTTTGATCTGGCCGCCCCCGGCGAGTAATGAACTGGCAACTTCCTCGGGCACAAATCGCCCCAGGGTTTCACGTATCAGCCTGCGTTCGTTCAAGCCTTGTATCATATTGTTGAACGCGCTGTGAGCGTCATCGAGTTCTCGGATCCTGCTACCTGGCAGTTGCAAAACCGATTCGAACTGTCCCGATTCAACGCTATGTGCTGCCTGCACAATTGCCTTGATTGGATTACTAACCTTGCGGCCAACAAAAACCGAGGCGGCTATTGCAACCACCAGTACGGCAAGACCGGCAAGCAATGCCTCGCCCAACCGCCTTAACTCACCGCTGTTTTGAAGTGAGGTGTTGATATACGCACCGATGGTCCAGGGTGCTTTGCCATATCGATTGATATCCCGGTACACGAAGAGATAAAAAACATCCCCCCAGATTACACCGCTGGCCTGTGTGTCGACCAACAGCTCCGAAATAAATGGCATTGGCTCGTCGGGTGTCCAGATACGGCTCAAAACAATATCATCGAACGCATCGATCCTGGACAGGGGTTGCTGTTGTGCTTCAGAAGAAAATACACTGTTGATTAACATCGGATGTGCCAGTACGAATTGCCTGTCATACAACACGAAAGGGGTCAGCCCGGTGTCGGCATAGATACTCGAAAGAAAGCTCGATAGCTCGACAATTGGCACAATTTGAGCAAATGCGCCAATGAACCTCCCAGCATCGTCGCGTATCGGTATATCGTGTAACAGGGTTGTCGACCCTACCGGCTGCTCCGCCCAGATCGGTGCACGCCAGGACGGCCCACCTTGAGCCTTAACTGAATCCAGCCACTGCATAATTTCGGGACGATTCGACCAGTCTTCATCGATTATTTTCCTCGGGCTCCGGAGCCAGCGACGGCTATGACCATCGGCAGTCACAATCACGGCGCCCGCGACCTGGGGTGTCGCGGCCAGTGCTCCAAACACGGTTTCATCGAAAAGCGCCAGGTTGGACAAGTCATGAATATCTTGTGCAATCCACTGTGCCTGGTAACGAATTGGTTTTAACTGGAACTCGAGGCTTTGTTCCATCGCGTTGATCAGGGAACCGGCCTGATCTGCCCACAATTGCCTCGTGCTCTTTGCAGCCTGATTAAAACCGAGGTAGAGCACAATACCAACAGTGACTGTCAGCAAAATGCTGGCACCAAACACGGTAATGGTGGTAATGGGAATTCGAAATCTATGCGTCATACGTAGTATGGTAAATCGGCGGGTATACCCGACCACCCGGCAAGGTTACCACAAGGCGCCGGCATTGGCCGCGAAGTCTTCCATGGCGTTAACTGAACTACTGATAAACGAGTTAGTGTACCAATACCTGGCTGAGAAATTTGCGGGTGCGTTCGGATTGTGGATTTTCGAAAAATGGTATCGGTTTGTTCGACTCTACGATTGCCCCTTCATTCATGAACACGACCCG
>JACZQS010000382.1 GCA_022545625.1 Pseudomonadota bacterium | reverse complement strand
CTGTCCTGTTACGTCATATGAATATGACTGGCGGCTAGGCTGGGAAGGCACCTCTGATGTAAACAATCGTCAGTGAACAGTCAAGGCGTCTACCGCAACTGACCAACGCTGGCCTCGACGCAACTGCCAGCGTCACATCCTACAACGAATATAACCAGGCCATCGAAGGTTCAATCGCGGTCGAACGCGCGCTTACCATTTACCTCGATAAACGTGAAGTAGTAACCCTGATGACGCTCGGCAATCACCCGGAATTGCTGATCCTGGGATGGCTGCGCAATCAGCGCCTGATCGAGGATATAGAAACCATCAAAGCGATACAGGTAGACTGGGAAACTGATTCAGTCGCGATTACCACCTATGCCGGCGTCGAAGATCTCGATAGCAAACTCAGTCACAAAACAGTCACTACCGGTTGTGGCCAGGGCACGATGTTTGGCGACCTGATGGAAAATATTGACAAGATATCGCTGCAACAGCCGCCGCTCAAGCAATCGACCATCTATGGATTGTTGAAATCGCTCAACGAATACAATGAAGTTTACAAAAGCGCCGGCGCGGTCCACGGTTGTGCGCTTTGTAGCGAAAGTCTCGGTATTGAACAGTTTATCGAAGATGTCGGTCGACATAATGCGGTCGACGCTATCGCAGGATATATGTGGTTGAATGATCTGCAGGGCGAAGGCAAGTTATTTTATACCACCGGACGTCTCACTTCGGAGATGGTTATCAAGGTCGCACTGATGGAAATTCCGGTATTGCTGTCGCGCTCCGGGATAACCCGCATGGGGCTGGAGATCGCGCAAAAAGTCGGCGTGACTTTGATCGCACGAGCGAAGGGGCGTCATTTTATGGTTTACCACGGTCGGGAATTTATTGAATTTGATGCCATGCCGGAAGTCAGGCATGTGCGGACGCGCCCGTAGTTAGCTACTTTTTCTTGTTTATATCATTTCGCGCATTAATATTTTCAATGATTTGTAGCTACTCTAGAGTAAATCACTCCCGCAACCGCGGCATCAACTCCACCAGGTTACAGGGCCGGGTTCGATAATCCAGTTGTTCGCTAATCAATTGAGTCCAGGCATCTTTACAGGCGCCGGACGAACCGGGAAGACAGAATATATAAGTGCCATTCGCGACCCCGGCGAGTGCTCGCGATTGCAATGTCGAGGTGCCGATATTGTCGTAAGACAGGTTGCGGAACATCTCGCCGAAGCCATCGATAATCTTATCAAGTAACGGGGTAACCGCCTCGGGTGTGCCATCGCGACCCGTGACTCCAGTTCCGCCAGTGGTTAACACGACCTGCACCGCCTCATCTGCAATCCAGCGCGAGAGCACCTCACGAATGCGGTACTTGTCGTCCGGCACAATGGTTTTCTCTTCGAGTCTATGCCCTGCTTCGCCCAGGTGCTTTACCAATAACGCACCCGACTTATCGTTGGATTCATCTCGCGAATCGGATACCGTTAATACGGCAATATTTAAAGCTATGAATTCTCTGCTGTCGCTCATTTTACCTCCGGCAACCTGGCTCAATGGCCCAATTTCGACTCTAGACTCTACACGCTCGTGCATGGTATGTCATGCATCAGCTTGGTATAATGCGTTCCTTTTTCAGGTCGCTTCTGGATGCTTACTATATGGCCTTCTATCCGCATCGTAATGCTCGCGAGCTTCTACCTTGCGCTTTCATTTTCTGCGATTGCGAGCAATGAGGCGGGCTCCATGCTGCGCCTGGCAACTACCACCAGTACCGTCAATTCGGGGTTGATGGACTTTCTGCTGCCTGAATTTACAAAAGACACTGCAATTGAGGTTCAAACCATCGCTGTCGGAACCGGCAAGGCGCTTCGCCTGGGTCAGGAAGGCGACGTCGATATCATATTGGTACATTCCAGAAACGACGAGGAGGCGTTTATTGACGCTGGTTTCGGCGTCGAACGCTTCGACGTAATGTATAACGATTTTATACTCGTAGGCCCGCTTGATGATCCGGCGCAAATTTCTGGCAGTCAATCGATAACCGAAGTGCTGGAAAAAATCCACAATACAAAAAGTGTTTTCGTTTCGCGAGGTGACGACTCGGGCACCCATAAGAAGGAATTGAGTTTATGGCAATAAGCCGGCTTTTCCCCG
>JACZQS010000381.1 GCA_022545625.1 Pseudomonadota bacterium | reverse complement strand
GTCGGACTGGGGATACAACGGCAGCGAGAATCAATGTATGTGTCGCATCAACCAGTTGAGATCACCGAACATAGCGGACGTTCAGACTCAAATCACGAGGGGCAGAAAACGGCAGATACTGTTGAAAAACTCTATAATTTTCAACCGGGCAAAACCACTTGCGATTTAACCTGTTTAACGAACCTAACACACGGAGGGGATCATATTAATTGCGATCTCTTCTTACGGTGTCACTGCCGAACTCTAATATCTATTAACAAGTGAAGCTCAGAGTATTCCGGTTTTCACCGGGGCAATCTCCCATCCAAATTATCGAGTTTTTCAACAGTATCTGCCGTAAGCAGCAGTTGATCTTTGAATTTTGAACGGCAACTATCGGGAAAGCTGACCTTCAGATTCAGCCTGGCAACTTCGGCTTAGTGCCCTGAGCCGTCATTTGCGAATCAACGTTACCGCGCCAGTGCGGGCTGCCTTTTTTCGAATAGCCTGCTTTCATGACCAGATGCATGGAGATGACGCGGTAAACGATACCCAGCACCTGGCCCGTGATCACCGGACGGCTGGCGAAGAGAAAACGCAACTGGAATGGAAAACTGAGCACCCTCGACAATTGCTCCTGCATTGTTCTACTACGCGCCATCCCAGGCGCTAACTACCGCACCGGTTGATGTGGAAATACCTCATCTACCAGCAGGGCTGCACTCTCGGCCATGCGACGTGCTCCACAGCTCGGGTAGAATCCCCGACGCTTGAAACTGAACGCAACCAGTTGTTCGTTGTGGCAGTTGTTGCAACGAACTCGCAGAAAACCGTATTCAAGACGACCGCACTTTAGAAAATCATCAAACTCACGCTGTACATAGCCAGGTAATGTCCTGCCCTCGGCCAACATACGGTCCTTAAAAGCCGGGTAATATCTTGCAACGAGTTGGTAGAGTAGTGTGCTCTCGGGGTTATGCAGCTGGTAACGGGAAGCACTCGAGTTCGCGTCAGCATTCCCTGCCATAGCGATTGGGGACATGATTCGCATCCTTGCGACTCTGGGTTGATCTACAGTTTAACTGTATTTTCTATAAATTTATCCATAGTTACCGCATGTCCTCGGCAACATAATTTCTATATTTATGATATTTTATCTGTTCAATTGCACCAGATTTACCCCCAACTTACCTAACACCAACATAACCGATATCATACAGTGCCAGCTTATTTCTATCGGAGAATTATGAAATGACGGGTAGCACTAACATGGCGCGTATTTTTTGCATCGGCCAGAATTATATCGCGCACATCAAGGAACTCTCTAATCCCATGCCAGAAAAGCCGGTAATATTTATGCGCCCGCTGTCTTGCCAGGTACCACCGGGTGAAGAGATTCATTTTCCAAAGCACGGCAAGCTGCTTCACTACGAAGTCGAAGTGGTTGTCCGGATCGGAAAACAGGGCCAGAATATAAATGAAGAAGAAGCACTGTCCTATATTGATGCGGTTACTCTCGGGGCAGATTTAACCCTGCGTGATTTACAAAAACAGGCGAAAGAAAAAGGTTTACCCTGGGAAGAGGCAAAGTCTTTCGAACAAAGCGCGCCGCTAGGTGAGTTCAGGCCCTATGACCCTGCCGAGATTAATCTGAAAAATTTAAACTTTACCTGCAAAATTAACGGCGAGCTGAGGCAAAATGGAAATACCGATGACATGCTATTCAGTTTTGAAAGGCTAATAGCCGAGCTGAGTAAAATCTGGATATTAAGTCCGGGTGACATGATATACACCGGCACGCCCTCCGGCGTAGGGCCGCTGCAAATCGGCGATAGCATAGAAGTCGAAAGCGATCAAATAGGGTCTTTCAAGTGGTCAATTATCGAGTAAGATCTGCACTGTTTATAACAGGCTCACAGGAAAACTCAGCTATCTCCCAGGGCCGACTGCAGGACACAGGCAAGGTGCAGGCTCTCGCGTTGGGCACCGTCATAAATCTGGTGCCGGCAACTGGTGCCATTGGCGATTACCAATGTGTCAAGGTCCGCGGCACGCACGGCAGGTAGCAGACTCAGCTCCGCCATCTTCATCGAGACCTCTAAATGACTCGCCTCGTAACCAAAGGCGCCGGCCATACCGCAACAGCCAGAATCGATTACTTCAACTTCCAGG
>JACZQS010000117.1 GCA_022545625.1 Pseudomonadota bacterium | reverse complement strand
CGTTCGGCGCTGCTACTTCGATCAGCGGCGACGTGGTCATGATCGGGGCTCATGGGGACGATGATTTCGGATCGTCCTCCGGCTCGGTGTATGTGTTCGATAAGCCAAAGGGCGGTTGGATGGACGTGACCGAAACCGTCAAGCTCAACGCCTCCGACGCCCAGCCTCACGACACCTTCGGCTGGTCGTTGTCCCTGAGCGGCGATGTGGCGGTGATCGGGGCGCGGCTCGACGACAGCGACGTGGGCGGCACCGACTCCGGCTCGGCATATGTGTTCCGCTTGGACCCCGATCTGTCGCAGTGGATAGAGCAGGCCAAACTCACCGCTTCCGACGCTGCTGCGAGCGACTTGTTCGGCTTCTCCGTCGCGCTCTCCGCCGACACGGCGATCGTGGGCGCACCCTTCGACAACATCAGTCCCCAGGGTTCGGCATATGTCTACACACGCTCCGGTTCGTCGTGGATCGAGCATCAGAAACTCACCGCGATTGACGGTACAAAATTCGGGTACTCGGTCGCCCTCGATAACGACACCATCGAAAGGCGCAATAAGACGGATATTAGCGATCTGCTGGCGGGTAAGCGCTATTTCGGCTTTAGTTTGATTAATCTGTTCCCTAATCACCCGGATATTCACCAGGTCTCGCTCCGACTGCGCCTGGCGATATTCGCGACGGGCTTTTTGCAATTGTCCACTATTTTTGGCCAACTCCAGTTTCAGCTCAGCATCGTCAAGACTGGCCATGACATCACCCTTGCGGACCGTGTCACCAGCCCTTACTGATGCCGACAGCAGGTAACCGGAAATCGGGGCCGCAACCACTCGCTGAATCTTGCCTTCGAGGATTGCATCGGCCGATACGCGAAAGTCGCTTTCGATCAGGACTGCCAGAGACAGCACTATGACGGCGGTTATTGCGAATAATTTTAATACTAAATTCTTAAACCCGAAAAAATTGCCCAGTCGTTTTTTTAGCCTGACGCCAATTTTGCGAATCAGGCTCTTTTCATCATCGTGCTTTAACGCAAGAAACGGGGTTATCAGGGATAACGCCTGTTGGCACAGGTCGAGCGTTTCACTGTCAAATGGCATTTCCTCACTACGTAGCAGGGTGACAGCACCAAATACTTTCTGATCGTGTATTAACGGGATAGAGCATAACGATCCCGCACCGAATTTTCGCGCAAGGTCCTGGTGGGCGCGCTGAATTTGTTTGGTATCTGGATCGGGAAATACAATCGCGCTATCCTGTTCTACCGCCTCGTCCATGGCATCGGCGATTTTCCGCACCAGATTGGATCGATCATCAAAACTGGAGCTGTTAGAAAGCGCTACCACGTGACAATGGTGATGTCGAAATTCCGCAAATGCGACCCGCTCGCAGTTAAATTCCCGGGTTAACTCGGTCACCATACGGATGAGTCCCTGCTGGTAACTGCTTTGTTCAAAACAGGCGGCCAATAAACCGACCACACTGGTATAAAAATTATCGCCCTGAGTGCCGGTGACGTTGGCCAGTCTTAGCCATTTAACTCCCCGTTTCAGGGAATTGAAAACTGCCGCGTGACGGGATTCCGGCAAATGTTTAACTTTAATGATCAAGATGCCGAATATTTTCGACTGCATTAAAACCGGCAGGGAGAAAAAATCGTAGGCCTGATCGCCAATGGTGCGGGCATTGGGAAAACAACCATGCTCTCGTCTTTTTAGGGTGTATTTGACAATCGATATAAAGTCATTGATTTGCCCAAGGCTTGCTGGCAATTTGGCCACGGTTCGAATCGAATTATTCCCCCTGTCAGGTACCATAAAAATGGCCGAGTGTACCCCGGGGATGAAACTGCAAAGCGTTGCCAGCCATAATTGTGAAAACTTCTGGTTCATATATCTGCTTGCTGCGAACCTGGCGCTAACGGCTGAGCACGGCGCGGCCATAAAATACCCAATATCGAGTCAGCATGGGTACTGATTTCAGTTAGGATGAGCTTATCTATATCGTCCGGAAGATTCTCTAGTTGTGGATCACCATCGGCGATGCTGGAAATTATTTCCCGCTGCTGGGATGCTACTGGATTTTGGCATATCGCATGCGCCAGATAGATAATTCGTACATCCTGCTGATAGGCTACGTCTGCTTGTTGAGGTTGCAAATGATGGGCAGCAACCTGTTGGTAAACCTCGGGCAAATGCCAGAGCCGCATTAATGCGGCGCCAAGCTGACCATAATCAAAACCCAGATGTACGCGCTCCAGATCGGTGACAGTACATTCCTGGGTCTGGCTTTCATCGAGTACCTGGATACAAAATTCGGGCGATTTAAGGTACATGACCGCGTGGCCAATTTCGTGCAACAGGCCAAGAGTGAAATAACGGTTGCTGGTCAGTATCGAACTATGCCGGGCAATCGTGCTGGCGGCGATGCCGCATTGGACACCATAATGCCAGAAGGCTTTCAGGTTAAGAACCTGCTCCGGGATGGACGAGAATGTACGCAAGCATAGGCTACTCAATAACAGGTCGTGTAACTGCTTGACACCGATCATATCGATTGCCTGGTGCAGATTTTTTGTTTTGCGGGGAAAGCCGAAAAAATCACTGTTAGCCATACGGATAAGACGAACCGATAGCATCGAATCGGTTTCTATTATTTTTACAAAATCTTCTATTCTGGCATCTTGTTTATCGATCAACCGCCGTATATCCAGGTAAATTTCGGGCATGGAAATGTACTCAGCCATATCGCTGATAAATTGATGAGCGGATATCATTACAGAATAAACATCAGTGCTGGTTGCCGCCTGGTGAACCATTCACAAAGCGACGGAACTTTAGATTTATTTCCGACAGCAATAATAGTTCAATGACTTGCTCTAGACCCTGGTCAAAAGATGGCATCGGTGACTCGACAGTATTTTATTTAACGGAATCGATTTTGACTAAGAGTATAGTTCAAAATTTTGTACTACTGAGCTTTCATGAAGGTTTATTAATCAAGCAGTTTGCGAGTAAAGTTAATGTAATTTTCAGCCAATCTGCGAATGCGTTTTTCCTGCTTCGGAACACTCTCCAAACCATCGTCGCTAGACGACGATTCCCCCGTAATTAAAACCCCTATGGCAATAGCTAACAGGCATTGCGCCCTGGAGGCTAAAACGCCGCGCAAATTGCTTCGAATGCGCGTAGATTAGCCGCCGCCAACTCGGCATTGAGCGGATCGCCCTGCGACGAAAGCTTGACGATCACGACTTCGGCAAGCGGGTCGATATAAATCCATTGACTGTGTATACCGATTGCGCAGAATGCCCCGTGTGAGTTGCCGGTCTGGTACCATTTGTTACGATAGCTTCCATGGCTAAATTTTTCAGTTATGGATCCGCCGCGTCGCCAGACTTCATGGTCTCCACCTTCGCGGCACTGCTGCACCCAGTCAGGCGGAATGACTTGCCGATCCCCGACACGGCCCGCATTGCGCATCAGTTCGCCAAGGCGCAACAAATCGCGTGGTATCGCACAATAGCCACCGGCTGTTCGTGGCGCGCCTTTACGATCGACCGTGATATAAGCATCGGCTTCGGCTCCCATCGGTTGCCAGAGGTGTTTTGAAAACAGATCGGCCAGCCGTTCCTGTGCGATGCTTTCAAGAATCCAGCCAAGCAGGTCCGAGTTCGGTGATTTGTATTCGAATACACGGCCATGTGGCCCTGGTCCGGGTTTCAGGGAAATTAAAAAATCGTGCAGGCAAAAATCTACCTGATCCGGGTCGGCGGGATGCCAACCAGTGGATATACGGTACTCAACGAACTTGCCCTCCTTTGCATCGTATAGTTCCTCGAAGTCCAGGCTGACCGTCATATCGAGCACCTGCTGTACACTGCATTCGCCGTATGCCGAATCACTGAGTTCGGGTAGATAGTCGGTCACCTGTGCTGCTGGATCGAGCAGACCCTGTCCGACCAGGAACCCGGCAAGCGACGCGGTAATCGACTTACTGACCGAAAAAACAATATGCGGCAGATGCTCGATATCCTTGTGTGAATACCACTCGTACACCAGTTTGCCCTGATGGGCGACCAACAAGGCGTCGGTACTGGTCGCCTGAAATAACTGCTGCAATGACCATGTCTCACCTGCCCTGCCTTCGAACCCCAGACTCTCCAGTGGACGTTCGTCGGTCTGCCAATCGCTTGTAGCACCCTTTCGCGCTGGAATAGGCTCGGTTGGAATAACCTCGCGCACATGATGGAATGACCACTGGCTGTATGGCGATTTGCGCCAGTTTGACAGGTTCATTGCCGGGGGTCGTTGGGCCACCGGTTTACTCGATCTCGGTAATGATTTTCTGGTTATCGGAACTCAACGCCGTCTGACACATCTCCAGGTGCAATCGCCCACCGCTGGTATAGGGATTTGCTTCGAGTGTTTTTTCGTTAAGTTCGATGCCAAGCCCCGGCTCGATCGGTGCCAGTTGATAACCCTGCTCCCAGGCTAACGGTTTTTGCAGGATTGCATCATGAAAATCGCTCTGGATGGTTTCCAGGATGAGGAAATTAGGGCTACTGAAAGAAACATGCGCAGCAGCCGCATGAGCAATCGGACCACAGTAGATATGCGGGGCAATCTGTGCATTGAAAAGCTCGGCGATAACGGCAATTTTTTTGGTTTCCCAGATACCACCACTGCGCCCGACATCGGGTTGCAGGATAGACACACCCGCCTTTAAGGCCGCATGAAACTCAACCCGGGTAGTCAGCCGCTCACCGGTTGCTATCGGAATCGAAGTGGCCTTCGCAACCCTGCCGATTGCTTCCATCTGATCCGGGGGGCATGGCTCCTCGAACCACAACGGGTCGTAAACCTCGATTCGTCTGGCCAGCCTGATTGCCGATGCTGTGGTCATTTGTCCATGCGTGCCTAACAAAATATCGGCACGGTCGCCGACTGCCTCGCGGATGCATTTCACATTGTATTCGGCGCGCGATAACTCGTGCAGCGAGAGCTCGCGCCCGCCCTGAAAACTGTAGGGTCCGACCGGGTCCTGCTTGATCGCGGTGAAACCCATATCGAGGTATTCGAGTGCACGTTCAGCAGCGGCATCACCATCGTGGTATACATCGACAGTATCTTCATCAGCGCTCAAATGCTTCGGGTAGAGATAGGTATAGGTACGAATACGTTCGTGGAATTTTCCACCGAGTAACTGGAATACGGGCTGGTCGTGCGCCTTGCCGAGAATATCCCAGATTGCAATTTCGATTCCACTGAACACGCCCATCATGCTCACATCCGGACGTTGGGTAAACCCTGCCGAGTAAACGCGGCGGAACATGGTTTCAATATTGTGCGGATCTTCACCGACGATGAAACGCTCGAAGGTATCCTCTACCATGGCGCAGGCGATATCACCGGAAACCGGGATTCCATAACATTCACCGATGCCCTCGATACCATCGTCGGTAGTAATCTTGACGATCACCCAGAACGCCCCACCGATACCGTCGGGTGGCACCGTGGTCCAGGTTTTTATGTCCTTTAGTTTCATTTTCGCAGGGCTCGTAAAAAGCTACTGAAAATATTCAAAATGTTGCGAAAATATATCCTTTTGTTCCCGTTGAAACAACAGGTATATTGGTCCCAAATGATTACCAGTAGGGTAACATGACCCACTACAAAAATTTATTCCAGCCAATCAGTCTGCGTCACAAAACACTGGATAATCGGATTGTATTTGGTGCGCATACTGCCAATATGTCCGAGCAGGGGTTACCCGGTGAACGCCACCGCGCTTATTACGAAGAACGAGCCATCGGCGGCGCGGCGATGATCGTGGTCGAACCGATGCCGGTGCACCCTACTGCGGTCCTGACTCGAGGTAATTTTCTGCACAACGACGACGCGGTAATTCCGCACTTTCGCAAGATCACCGATGCGGTGCACGATCATGGTACGGTAATCCTGCAACAGCTCTACCATGTCGGGCAACACGGCGATGCCGATTTATCCTATACGCCAAACTGGTCTCCTTCCGGAATGCCGTCTTATCACGATTCGGATGGCAGCCATCAAATGTCAACGCCAGAAATTGAGCAGGTGATCGAGGGATTTACCCGCGCCGCCTGGCGCTGCCAGCAAGCAGGATTTGATGGCGTAGAATTGTTTGCCGCCTACCATGCCCTGCTCGATCAATTCTGGTCACCCTGGTCTAATAAACGCGATGACCAATGGGGCGGTTCGCTTATAAATCGAACCCGTCTATCGACTTCGATCGTCGGTTCAATCCGAAAGACCTGTGGCGAGGACTTTATCATTGGCATGTCGGTGAGCTATTCGGAGCTGACCCCGTTTGCGATGACACTCGATGATTTCCAGGAAATCATCGCGCTTCATGATCAAACCGGTAATCTCGACTACGTCAGTTGCGGATCGGGCAATTATATCGACTGGGATCGAGTGATGCCCACCTTCCCATTCGCTGAAAAACTCGGTACACCCCTGGCCGCTGCATTGAAATCGGTGGTTAAGCATGCACGTGTGACCGCCGAGAGCCATATCCGAACCCCGGAAAATGCCGACTATGTGATCGCCAGTGGCGATGCCGATCTGGTCTCTATCGTGCGCGGTCAAATAGCCGACCCACACCTGGTCAACAAGGCGCGAGAGGGTCGCGACGACGACATTCGTGGTTGCATTTCCTGTAACCAGATGTGCTGGGGGCGTCGATCGCGTGACTACTGGATTTCCTGCCTGGTGAATCCTTCGGCAGGTCGCGAATTCGAATGGGGTGGTGACCGATTTAAGGCCACCGGTTCCCCCAAAAAAGTATTGGTAATCGGGGGTGGTCCCGCCGGCATGGAAGCTGCTCGCGTCGCGGCCGAACGTGGCCACCGGGTAACCCTGGCCGAAGGCCTGGGCGATCTCGGCGGGCAATTTCGCCTCGCAGGACTGGCACCCAGACGAGGTCAGATAACCGAATTAATAAGCTGGTACCTACGCCAGTTCGAAAAACTCGGGGTCGATGTTCGATACTTCACGCCAATGGACGACCAGGATGCGATCGAATTCGGTGCCGATGAAGTGATAATCGCAACCGGTTCCGTTCCGGATGGCCTGGCACGGCAGCGCTGGTTACCGGCCGAAGACGAATTACCAGGCCTCGGGAATGGCAATGTCTGGTCCTGTGAAGAAGTCATGCGTGCACAGGCAACCCTCGGCAAGGAGGTAATCGTGCTCGATGAGGGCGGCAACTGGCGCGGTACCGGCACCGCCTGGCATCTGGCCGAACTGGGGCACCATGTCACCCTGGTCACCCCGGACCCTTTAGTGGGCAAGGAGATGGTGCGAACCACGGCCGACTTTCAGATTCGGCGCAAACTGGCCGAATTAGGCACTCACTTCCTGGTCGAATCGGTCATCGCCCACTGGTACGGCGATGCTGCCGACGTGCGCTCCCTGCTCGACGGCTCGGTGACCCGGGTCGATGCCTCGGCACTGATAAC
>JACZQS010000380.1 GCA_022545625.1 Pseudomonadota bacterium | reverse complement strand
TATGTAATCGAAGGTACTGTTGTTGCTGCTCGGATCGCTTTTGTATAACCGCATCGAGTGCCTTTTGGACTTTCCCGGACGCGGATACCATCTTCTTCAACAATACATTATTCAATTGGTAGACGATACTGTAACGCTCCGCTCGAACCGTCGATGCATGATTTTCGTTTTCATCTTCGATAAGGCTTTCCAGACCGATACACTCCCCGTCCTGGTGGACACCAATTTGCGCTTCGCTGCCATCTTCCTGGACCTGATGAACAGAAAACTGTGCTTCAGCGATAAAGTAAACGCTGTCCGGTGGGTCGTCCTTCCGGTAGATACAATCTGGAGGGGTAAAATCAAGAAATCGGGCCGACGATGCAAGTTCCTGCAACTGCGAAGGAGCAAGTTGAGCAAGAAACGGATCTCGTACCATGACCTCTGGCAGGTGTTCGTCCGGCCTTGTTATATTATCAAATTTCCAGGGATTGTCCTGCTGTTCGTCGCCGGACAACAATTTATGTCGATCGATCGAAAGGCGAATTCCCTTGCGTCGTAGTGAAGACCAGATCGCCATACACATCTCGTTTTGGGCATCCCACCACGGATCGTCTCCATCGAAATAGTACCTTACCCGGTATTCCATCCCAAGGTCGGTAAATCCCAGGATATTGAAATCAGGTTTAGGATCCCTGCGGATAAATTTTGAATTCTCCAGTTCCTCGGCAATGGTACTGATTACCAGGTCGGGGGATGCGCCATACTCGACATAGAATTTAATCCAGTACTTGAACCGCTCAGTCGGTTCACTGAAATTGAGAATGATTTTGTCAGCTACCGCGCTGTTGGGGAATATATACAATGAGCCGGTATGCGGATTCAGCAGGGAGACGCTGCGCCAGTTGATCTCGTGTACCTCACCGTAAATTTCATCGATTTCGACAAAATCACCGATCCGTAATGACCGGGTCATATTCAGCGAGAGGCCAGCAAATACCTGGCGCAGGGTCGACTGCGCGGAGAGCCCAACAATAAACGCGGCGGCACCCGAGGTGGCGAGGATCGTGGTGATCGATTTATCGTAGACGTAATGCATCGAGACCATCACCGCAGCGCCATACAACAAAAATGCAGCACCATCAGTCAGCAGCTTGGGAACTTTTCTTACACCATTTTCAGACAATACTCCGGTCCATACGAACCGATTAAGTGACGCATTAATAGTAAAGGCGAGGGAAATCCACCACAGGAACGCCAGACTCTTTTCTAGCGGTTCGATAAACTGCCCCGCTCCGGCCATCCGCAGTGCGTGGTGGGAAAACAAAAAGAGGATGGTGAACACGAGCAGCAACTCGACTCCGAAACGAACGCTATGGTGTTTGCCACGAATGCTCAATGTTAAGCCCCGCACCAATATCACGGTGGCGAAGCTAAGAATTAATCCAAGTCCCAACACTTGCAACCATTGTGTCGCTTCTTGCCACTGGTTTGTTATTTCCATTGATCCACTTTTAGGTAATTAACAGGTAGAATCGAGGTATCAGCATAAAACGGTTCACCTAGGCTTGAGATCCAGATTTTTATTAAGTGACGACAATCCATCCTTTGCGGCGATGATTGTACGGCAAATTACTTGGTCAAGGCCAGGTTCTTAACGACCGGCGCCATTTTTCTCGTTATGTACATTATAAGAGCCAGGGTCTATTATTTAAAGTTAGAATAACTACAAATTCGAATAAGGGTAGCGAAAACCCTCACTCACTCGTTTTTTCAAATACATCACAGGGGGCAAAACATGGCAAATTTCAGGCTTGACTACGTCTGGTTGGATGGCTATCAACCGACAGCAAATATCAGGACCAAGGCACAGATGGTCGAGGTAGATACAGACGAAATCAGTCTCGCTGATGTGCCCGTTTGGGGGTTCGACGGCAGTTCAACGAAACAGGCGGAAGGGCATGACTCGGACTGTATTCTGCAGCCGGTGCGGATTTATAAAAACCCGTTACGAGAAAATGCTAGTTTTGTGCTGTGCGAGGTTTTTACCCGTGATGGCGAAGTTCACGAATCCAATTACAGGGCCCTGATCGATGATGCCGAAGCCGAGGAGTTCTGGTTCGGCTTCGAACAGGAATATGTGTTGATGACCTCTGCCGGCCGGCCCGTGGGATTCCCGGATGGCG
>JACZQS010000379.1 GCA_022545625.1 Pseudomonadota bacterium | reverse complement strand
ATTGCTAACCTTGAAAAACTACGTGAGCAATTATCGAGTTGTATCGGCTGCGGTTGCCTATCGTTGAAACGCTGTGCACTTTATAACCCCGGTGATCGGGCTGCTGCCAGGGGAGCAGGGCCAAGATACCTGCTCGGCGACAGGCCAGAGAACAATTAAATACCCCAGCCCAAGCCGTCATTCCGGAAAGCTCGAAGAGCTTATCCGGAATCAATTCAAATTTTTACTGATTACGGTAATTTATCTAATTTATTGCAAATTTGATCAAATTTTGATTATTTTGCCCGATTTCGGGTAAAAATATTGATATTTGTTGGATATATGTCTAAATTACTTTGCATGATTGACAAGTCAAACCTGCAACCCCTGCTCGACCACCTCTGCAATACCAGCCCATTACAGCTAGACGAAGCGCAGAAGCTGGTCACTGAAGTCATCGCTTATTTTTCCGAAACCACGGAAGACTGGGTATTGCGCCGCCATAGTGAGTTAAAGCATGGCGAGGGTATGTCTAACGCACAGATTTATGCGCGTATCGAAAACGAACTCCCCGATTCGGTGTTCGTATCGCATACGTTGTCTCAGCGGCAAATCCGCCGCATAATTTACGGCTAGGAGAAATTCATGTGTGGAATTGTCGGCTATTGCGGCCAGCAAAATGCAGTACCCATTTTGATGGAGGGCCTGAAGCGACTTGAGTACCGTGGATACGATTCCGCGGGGATAGCGGTTCAAAGAAAAAACGCCCTCGAAGTTCACCGGCGCTGTGGCAAAATAAAAGTACTCGAATCGGTGTTGCCCAAACGCCTGAAGGGTAATTCCGGTATCGGTCACACGCGTTGGGCGACACACGGCGAGCCGAGTGACGCGAATGCGCACCCGCATAGCAGTAGCGATGGGCAAATTGCAGTGGTCCACAACGGCATCATCGAAAACGCCAACCAGTTACGGGCGCGGCTGGAAGCGCACGGTGCAAAGTTCAGCTCGGAAACCGACAGCGAAGTACTGGTGCATTTGATTGCTTCGATCGAAGCAGCTTCTTTGGTCGAACGGGTGCGCATCGCACTCGGTGAGATTGAAGGTACCTACGGTCTTGCGGTACTCGACGCATCGAGCCCCGGTGTGATTGTCATCGCCCGCAATGGCAGCCCGGTGGTACTGGGAATAGGCGACAAGGAAATGCTGTTTGCCTCCGATGTTGCAGCGCTGGTACGGCATACGCAACAGGTGGTATACCTTGATGATGGTGAAATAGCCGAGTTGACCGCCACTGGCTATCGGGTAATGACCCTGGACGCTGCACCGGCACAGAAAACACCGGCGACCATCGACTGGTCAGCCGAAACTTATGAAAAGGGTGACTTCAGCCACTTTACCCACAAGGAAATTCACGAGCAACCGGAATCCGTATTACGCACGCTGCGCGGCAGATTAGACAGTAAATTTTATACCGCCCATCTTGGAGGACTAAATCTTGAGCCGCGAGAACTACTCGCTTATCGGAGAATTAAAATTCTCGGCTGCGGCTCGGCGTACATATCGGGATTTCTTGGCGCTCGAACTATCGAGCAGCTTGCCCGGCTGCCCTGCGATGCGGAACCCGCCTCAGAGTTTCGCTATCGAAACCCGGTGATCGAGTCCGATACCCTTTATATAGCGGTGAGTCAGTCAGGAGAAACCTTCGATACCCTGACAGCCGTGCAGGAAATCAAGCGTAAGGGTGGCCGGGTGCTCGGTATTGTCAATGTCGTAGGCAGCAGTATCGCGCGCGCCTGCGATGGTGGCATATACCTGCACGCAGGCCCGGAAATTGCCGTGGTTTCAACAAAAACTTTAGTATCGACCGTTATCGCTTTTGTGTTGTTGGCGCTGCATATTGGACGAATGAGAGACCTGTCGGTAGCGCAGGGCAAAAAACTGATCGATGCGCTGGATGCCTTACCTGCCCAAATCAGCACTGTGTTGCAAAATGAAGCAGAGTACAAACGCATCGCCAAAAAATATGCGGGTTTCGACGATGCCTACTTCATCGGTCGAAATTTAGGTTTTGCGATAGCAATGGAAGGCGCGCTGAAACTTAAGGAAATAAGTTATATCCATGCCGAGGCCTACCCGGCATCAGAATTGAAGCACTGGCCCCTGGCATTGGTGACATCCAGTACCCCCACAT
>JACZQS010000378.1 GCA_022545625.1 Pseudomonadota bacterium | reverse complement strand
TCTTCATCAGCATTCCGATGGTTAAAGGATACGCGGATTCTACTGATTTGTAGTTGTAGATGGAAGCCTGAGGCAAAATGATCGCGCTTAACCGGCTAGCCCCGGGTTTGCGAGGGTAAAATCACCCTGATTAAGATACGGTCCTAATAGTGGTTCCACTGTCAGCTGCGATAACTTAAACTCTACCGCCGTTATCAACAGACCGGCTGCCACCGTCGACACCACAATAGATGCTTACTATTTACAATAGTTTAACCAGTCGTAAGGAACCTTTTGTCCCTATCGTGCCTGGTCAAGTACGGATGTATGTCTGTGGTATGACGGTATATGACTATATCCATATCGGGCATGCCCGGGTACTGGTGGTATTCGATGTCGTCTATCGATTCCTCAAACACCTTGGTTACGAGGTTAACTATGTGCGTAATATTACCGACATAGACGATAAGATTATTAATCGCGCGAATGAAAATAACGAGGATTTCAAAAATTTAACCCAACGGTTTATAGACGCCATGCACGAAGATGCTGATGCGCTTGGCGTGCTAAGACCGGACCACGAGCCCAGAGCCACCGATTATATTGAATCGATCATCGCGATGATCGACGGCCTGTTGGGTAATGGATCTGCCTATCAGGCGGAGAACGGAGATGTTTATTATTCGGTCGCTGGATTTGCAGCTTACGGCCAGCTTTCGGGCAAGAAAATAGACGAGCTGCGAGCCGGTGAACGTGTCGAAATCGATCCAGGTAAAAGAGATCCTCTCGATTTCGTCCTGTGGAAATCTGCCAGGCCCGGTGAACCCCAGTGGCCTTCGCCCTATGGTGACGGTCGACCCGGATGGCATATCGAATGTTCGGCGATGGCAACTCAAATGCTCGGAAATCACTTCGACATTCACGGTGGTGGACAGGATTTGCAGTTCCCGCATCATGAGAATGAAATTGCACAAAGTGAAAGCTGCACGGGTGAGAAATTTGTCAATTGCTGGATGCACAATGGCTTTGTCCGCGTCAACCAAGAAAAAATGTCAAAGTCGCTGGGAAACTTTTTCACTGTGCGCGAGGTATTGCAAGAGTTTAAGGCCGAGGAAATCAGATACTTCATTGTCGGTAATCATTACCGCAGCCAGCTGAATTACTCCGAAGAGCAGTTAATCAATGCGCGCAATGGCCTGCAACGCCTCTACGGCGCTCTGCTTGACACAGAAACAGCGGAACTACCACAGGGTACGAAGTACCAGGAGCGTTTCGAGCAGGCCCTGTGCGATGATTTTAATACTGCCAATGCGATGGCGGTATTGTTTGATCTGGTACGCGATATTAATCGAGAGAAAACAGACAATCCCGAAAATGCTAACTCGCTGGCCAGTTTATTGAAATATCTGGCCGGCATTATCGGACTCCTGCAAATCGATGCAGAAGTTTATTTGAAATCCCGGGTGGGCGGTAGCCCGGGCCTGAGCGATGAGGCGATCGAGACGATGATAGGGCAGCGGCTCGATGCCCGAAAAAACAGGGACTGGGGGGAAGCCGACCGTATTCGCGATGAGCTTGTTGAAGCAGGTATCAGTATTGAAGATGGAACAGGTGGAACGCGGTGGCGGAGATCCTGAATTTGTTTTCTTATATTGCAGTGTTTCGCACACAAATAGGGCGTGAAAGACCCCGTCATTCCTGGCGGGATGCCGCCCACTTAGCAGGAATCTTGAAATGAATTGCCATTACAAGATTCCGGCTCTAACGGCCGGAATGACGAATGATTCCCCCTGTTCAAGATTGTTCCTGACAATTTTATTTGGTTACTTTTCTCGCTGGAGAGAAAAGTGACTCGCGCACCAACACAACATTAACTACAAAGTACTGGAAGCTTTAGTGTGCGAAAACTTGCTTTGCAAGGAAATGTTCCTAGATATAATTAGTTATGTGAATTTTTAGAGTGATCGACCACCGATGGATAATCGACAAAATCGTCAATGTTCAATTGACGATTATTTTTGATCGGCGTATTATTCCGCGCCTCGCCTATCGCGCCGAGTTTGGTACCGACAGGCAGATTTCGGGGTGTAGCGCAGCCTGGTAGCGCAACTGCTTTGGGAGCAGTGGGTCGGGAGTTCGAATCTCTCCACCCCGACCAGTTATTAAAATGGTCGGCGCGAAAACATTAAAG
>JACZQS010000116.1 GCA_022545625.1 Pseudomonadota bacterium | reverse complement strand
GGGCCCGCGACGCGCCACTTTTTCAGACATTGCCATAGCAATGCCGCGGTCGATGCTCTTCCCGTCAAAACTTAATGCGCCGTACAAACCGCACATATGACCCCGCTTAATTTAACTATTTAAAAAAATAACGGCTTCTAGAGATTCATTGCGCCGTATTTAGAATGCCCTTATACTCCGCCGCATGGCAGGGGAAGAGACTGTCAATCGCCAGGATGTCTGCCCCAGCCCCTATATTCTAAACAATTATTATCGGGAGTCATCTATGAATCCTTTAAAATCTGTCACCGGTACAATCGTCGCTGGTTTTATCATGGCTGTCATCGTCATTTTGATCTTCAAAGACGGTGGCTCGCATCCAGTCGGAATGGTCGTCTGGATACATGCGATGGTTGGCGTTACCTGGATTGGCTTGCTTTATTATTTCAATTTCGTACAGGTACCTGGAGTTGCGACCGCACTTTCGGAAGCCGATAGCGGCGGTCCCGGTGCTGCCGCTATCAACAAGTATATTGCTCCAACAGCGCTGCTCTGGTTTCGCTGGGCTGCACTGGCCACCTGGGTTAGCGGCGCTGTGATTCTCGCCAGACTAGGCATACTGGGCGATGCATTCATGCTTAAATCCGGCGCTGCGGTTATCGGTATAGGCGCCTGGATGGGTACCATAATGCTATTCAACGTCTGGGTATTGATCTGGCCAAATCAGAAGAAAATTCTTGGCCTCGACGGTAAAACACACGAGCCAGACGCGATAGCGAGCGCCAAGTTTGTTGCATTAATGGCTTCACGCACAAATACGGCATTATCGATTCCGATGTTGCTGTCAATGACATCATTCGGACATGGTGGATTTCCGTACTAAATAAGATGATCTAAACCGGAATCAATTTAATTCATTATGGCCCCGCAACTGCGGGGCTTTTTTATTGTCGTCAGTAATTATCAGCAGCACTGAAGAATAAAACTTGAAATAGGTGCAAATCGGCGTATGTTTGGGCGTTTTTTCACGCACTAGCCCAATGTCAGAGCATTTGATCTCAACCTATAGCCCGCTACCGGTGTCCTTCTCGCGGGGCGATGGAATATATCTTTGGGACAGCGACGAGAATCGTTATCTCGATGCACTTTGCGGGATCTCGGTTACCAGTCTCGGGCATAATTTTCCTGCCGTCACCAAAGCGATAAGGCAACAGGCCGGCAATTTGTTGCACACCTCCAATATTTATAATATCGAATGGCAGCAAAAACTGGCGCATCGCATCACTCAGTTGTCCGGTATGGATCGTGCCTTTTTCGGTAACTCGGGTGCTGAAGCCAACGAGGCCGCGATAAAGCTCGCCCGTCTGTACGGGCATCAACGCGGTATTAAAAATCCTCAAATACTGGTCATGCAGCACAGTTTCCACGGACGTACCATGGCGACATTAAGCGCAACCGGAAGTCGTAAGGTACAGGCTGGGTTCGAGCCATTGGTTTCTGGTTTTGTGCGCGCGCCGTTTAACGACGTAGGGTCGATAAGTGCGATCGCGAAAAATAATAAAAAGGTGGTGGCAATTCTGGTTGAACCGGTTCTGGGTGAAGGCGGTATTATCATTCCTGATTCCGGATACCTGAATTCATTGCGACAGATATGCGACAAAAATAACTGGTTTTTAATGCTCGACGAGATCCAGACCGGCATGGCCCGAAGCGGAAAGCTATTCGCGTTTCAGTATGAAGATATTATTCCCGATGTATTGACCCTGGCCAAGGCTCTCGGTAACGGTATTCCGATTGGTGCCTGTGTCGCGCGCGGTAAAGCTGCCGAAGTATTTCATCCCGGGAATCACGGTTCAACCTTTGGCGGTAATCCCCTGGCATGCCGCGTTGCCTGCACCGTTCTGGACGCGATGGTTAAAAATAAATATGCAGACAACGCGTTGCAACGTGGCGAACAACTGGTGTCATTGTTAAAGGAAGGCCTGGCGGGCAATGATTCGGTGCTAGAGGTGCGGCACCTGGGCCTGCTAATAGGGATCGAGATGAAGCAAAATTGCCAGGCTATGGTTGCGCTTGCACTGGAGAAGGGTCTGCTCATTAATGTCACCGCCGAACGTGTCATTCGTCTGCTACCACCTTTAACTATCGATTCGTTGCAAACCAATGAACTAGCCGAACTGCTAATTCCCTGCATTAATACATTTACCCATAATAGCTGAGCCAGAAACATGCCTGTACGCCATTTTCTCAGTCTGCTTGACTTTTCCAGTGACGAGCTCAAATCCCTGATTAACCATGCCATCGAGGTAAAAAAACGACTCGGGCAGGGTATATCTCATACGCCCCTGACCGGTAAGGTACTAGCGATGATTTTCGAAAAATCATCGACCAGGACCCGGGTTTCATTCGAAACCGGCATGAGTCAGCTCGGCGGACACGCGATGTTTCTATCGCCAAAAGATATACAACTCGGCCGTGGTGAACCGATTGAAGACAGTGCGCGGGTGATATCCAGTATGGTAGACGGTATCATGATCCGGACCTTCGGTCACGAGCGCGTGCTAACACTTGCAAAGCATTCATCCAGCCCGGTGATCAATGGTTTGACCGATCATCTGCATCCCTGTCAGCTACTCGCCGACATGCAGACCTGGTTTGAACTACGCGGTGAAATTGAAGGGGCCACCGTCAGCTGGATTGGTGATGGCAACAATATGTGCCATTCTTATATTAATGCCGCCATCCGCTTCAATTTTAATTTGCATATAGGATGCCCCGAAAATTATGCTGCCGACGCGGAATTGGTGAAAAACGCGGGTAAGCGGGTAAAAATCTTTGATAATGCGGCTGATGCAGCGAGGGGTGCTGACCTGATAGTAACCGACGTCTGGGCCAGCATGGGGCAAGAGCAGGAACAGGAAGACAGGTTACGCAGCTTTTCTGAATTTCAAATATCTAGCAGGATCATGGCCCTGGCCCACAAGGATGCGCTGTTTATGCATTGTCTTCCCGCGCATCGCGGCGAAGAAGTCTCGGCAAGCGTACTCGATGGCAAGCAAAGTGTGGTTTGGCAGGAAGCGGAAAATCGGCTGCACGCACAAAAAGCCCTGCTCGAAACCCTGTTAAAATAGATCCAGCCAGGGGGTGATTTTATCCCAGTGAATCCACTAGAATTGCCTGGAGGTTCCTCAGGATTCGACTATGCCTATCCGGTTTCCGCCTTTAGCCTTGGCAGTTTTGAGCGCATTATAAACCTTAGCCAATAATTCACGCGATGATGATTTATCGCTAATTATTTGACAACTCAAGCCTACACTCAGGGTCAGGTATGGATTAATTTTGGACTTGGCATTTTCAAATTTTTTGTCCTCCAGCGCATGGATAACACGCAACATCAATAGTCTCGCATTTTCGCAACTGATACCTGGCAGGAGCACTGCAAACTCGGCACCGTTGAGGCGCGCCACCATCTGGTTTTGATGCGATGTTTCGGCCATCAGCAATCGGGCGATTTCACGCAGGTGCTGATCGCCCATTTCGAGTCCATAGTGGGCATTGTATTCATGATAGTAATCGATGTTCAGCTTCACCAATGACACGGGAATATTCGTTCCTCGATATTGGCGCCAGACTTGTTCCAGTTCAACCCGGAAAGCACGATAGTTGGAAGCACCGGTAAGTTCGTCGGTAGTCGAAATTTTTTCCAGAGCCTTATTGGATTTTGAGACTGAGGCTAACAACCGCTGCAAATCTTCCACCAGTGTCTCATTGTCGAATCGGTAATATAGCGCATCGTTAATCAGTACATTCATGCGCTTGACACTGAATGAGACTGCAGTCATCAGAAACAGGTAGAGCGATCCCAGTACATAACCATCGGGTGTCTGCCGTGAAAAAAGCCAGATAGTCACCGGCAGCATGATCGTCACCAGGTAGGAGATATAGATGCGTAACGACATGGACAGATAAGCAATGGCACCGGCGGCCATACCTATTAATAGAGAGTGCAACATTATCTGTACATTAGGAGTAACAAAGGACATTAAGGCCGCCGCACCACAACCCTGCATCAGACCCGATGCCACCACACCGATAAAAAATTTACGATGCCATTCCTGATACGAAAAATATTCCTTGTTCGGCAAATCTTCAAACTTTTGCAGCAAGCGTAGCCTGGCAAATAATATGACACACAGCAGCGCAAACCAGGCCAGCACCCAGTTTTCCCTGCCCTGTATCGACAGCTCGAAATAAGCAAGACCCGAGGCAACAGCGGAGATAAAAAGGGTAATCAGCATTCCCACCGTCACCCGGCTATAAAGAAACTGCACCAGTTCCTGCTGTTGTAAGTGGTAACTGCTAATATTTTGAGAACGGAAGTTGGTGTTAATCTTGGAATTCCTATTAATCAGGTGATATTGTGTCAATCAGCTAATAGTTTAAATGAAATAGGATAATTTTTATCTAATGAGCAGCAATCAGGACTTTGTCCAGTGGTTTAGAGGCACCGCGCCCTATATCAAGGCACACCGTAAAAAAACTTTTGTCATTCTTATCTCCGATGAAATCATTCAATCGGACCGCCTCACTGGCCTGATTCACGATATTGCCCTGCTCAACCACCTGGGCATCAAACTTGTTATTTTGCACGGCAGCAGAAACAGCATCGACCAGCATCTTGCCAAACACAATATCAGGTCAAAATTTAATCGAAATATTCGAATTAGCGATGTGGAATCGCTTCCTTACATAATTCAGGCTATTAACGAGGTGAGGTCGCATCTCGAATCGCAGCTATCGATGGGCCTGCCCAATACACCGATGTCGGGCTCGGAAATATCCCTGGTAAGCGGTAATTTTATCACTGGAATGCCGCTTGGTGTCATCGATGGTATCGATATGCAACATTCGGGCAAGGTCAGGGATATTAAGCACGAAGCTATCAACGACTTGCTGGAGAAGAACCACGTCATCCTCCTGTCCAATATCGGTTACTCCAAAACCGGTGAAATATTTAACTTGCCTGCCGAGGAGCTAGCAGCTGAAACTGCCAGGGCACTGGTAGCCGACAAGTTGATTTTCGTTCTGCCTGGCCAGGGTGACAGCAAGCTGGCTGACACCTTGTCAACTTCTGAATGTGATGATTTAATCCAGGATGCGCAAACGCCCGATCATTTAAAAAGCCTGTTGGAACTTGCGGTTAACGCAATTCAATCGGGTGTCAAGCGAGTGCACATCATCGATCAACAGGTCGACGGTGGACTATTGCTGGAACTTTTCACCCGCGATGGCTACGGTACGATGATCACTAACCTGTTTTACGAGGGTATCAGATCAGCAGATATCGATGATATTGGCGGCATTATACGGCTGATCGAACCACTTGAATCGTCCGGCGTATTGGTGGAACACTCGAAGGAACAACTCGAACTCGAAATCGGGCATTTTCAGGTCATCGAAAAGGATGGCATGATCATCGCTTGTGTTGCCTGCATTCCCGATCCGGATCACGATATTGCCGAAGTTGCCTGCCTCGCTGTTCATGCCAGCTATCAGCGGTCCGGGCTGGGTAAACAACTTCTACAGCTAAGCGAACACCAGGCACTCGAGCAGAATATTCAGCAGTTATATATACTCACCACTCGAACTTCGCACTGGTTTATTGAAAATGGTTTTGTCGAGGCATCGGTATCGTCGCTGCCAAAATCCAAACAGGCAAGTTATAACATCGATCGAAAGTCGAAGATCATGATAAAAACGATTCAGGGAAGCTCAAATGGTTTATGACTTAAGCAATCTCCTTGTCATCGGTATCTCTTCGCGTGCACTGTTCGATTTGGGTAAAGAAAACCAGATCTTCGAAAAAGAGGGACTAGAGGCCTATTGTCGCTATCAACTGGAACATGAAAACGACATTCTCAAACCAGGCGCGGGATTCGCACTGATAAACTCCATGTTGCAGATCAACCAGATTGATGAAAATACTCGACGAATAGAAGTCGTTATCATATCGCGCAACTCTGCTGATACCAGTTTGCGGATTTCTAACTCCATCGACTTTTACAATCTTGATGTAACTCGGGCAGTATTTACAGGAGGAGAACCCGTTGCCAGGTATCTCAATGCGTTTGATGTCGACCTGTTTTTGTCAGCAAGCGAAGAGGATGTGCAGACAGCGGTGAAATCGAATGTCGCCTCGGGCCTGATTTACGATAGCCCAACAGCTAATCCACAAGATCGACTAGAGCAAATCAGGATTGCATTTGACGGCGATGCGGTATTGTTTTCGGAAGAATCAGAGATAATCTACCAGCGGGAGGGTTTGGAGGCATTCATCGAACATGAAAAAATCAACGCCAAAAAACCACTCCCCGAGGGTCCATTTGCGAAACTGTTAAAAACCCTGTCGTTCCTGCAATTTGAATTGGATAGTAAGCAGCACCAAGAGGTACCGCCGATTCGGACTGCGCTGGTGACCGCAAGAAACAGTCCCGCGCATGAAAGAGTAATCAGAACCTTACGAACCTGGAATGTTCGCATCGATGAAACTTTTTTTCTCGGCGGTGTTTCCAAGGATAAAATACTGGCAGCTTTTTCCCCACATATTTTTTTCGACGATCAGCACCGGCACTGTGGTCCGGCGTCGAAACTAGTACCGACCGCCAGGGTGCCCTATAAGAAAGGGGATATTAAGTCTGCGTGATCAGCGCCCACCAAGGGAAGATCCCTGTTCCCTTCATGGAAAATACTGGTTAGTCGTCTCGACGTTGCTTTTCGAGGCGTTCGTGCTTTTCCTGGGCTTCGACCGTTAATGTTGCTATAGGCCTGGCTTCGAGGCGGTGCAGGCCAATTTCTTCGCCGGTATCGTCACAGTATCCATAACTACCATCGGCTAATCGTGAAAGCGCCAAGTCAATTTTATTAACCAGTTTGCGGTATCGATCGCGGGTGCGAAGCTCCAGGGCAGCATCGGTTTCCAGTGTTGCGCGATCGTTGATATCGGGTTCCTGCCAGTTTTCCTCTTTCAAATGGGAAATAGTATTTTCAGATTCCTTTAACAGTTCAGTGCGCCAGTTCAACAGCTTCTGGCGAAAGTATTCCAGATGCTTCGGTGACATATATTCCTCTTTCGGGGAAGGTGTATAATTTTTTGGTAACTCTACTGTTGCTACAGTCATTGAACAGCTCTCCAGGCGTGGACATCAGTAATCGAAAATCGCCGCGCAGTATAGGCAGGTTTTCGATGTTCAGCAAGTGACTTCATACAATTTTCCAGGCTAATTTCCAAGTCCCTGTATTCAGCGACAATTATCCCCAGGAATCATCCCAAAAAGTAGTACCGATCTGCAAATAAACGGGTTTATCTGGGTAATTTAACCGTTTTCGCACTACACTCTGATTCGAAAGTCCTGAATTTAACGAATCGTATGAGTTTGTTCTTAAGATGCGAATAATCATAGACTAGTTATCCAGGAATTCAGCTGGAATTTTTTTCTTATTTTAGGTTAATTCGTCCGCCCTTATGATAATTCGGTTGATTTTACTGTTTGTCATCGTCGCC
>JACZQS010000115.1 GCA_022545625.1 Pseudomonadota bacterium | reverse complement strand
AAACCGCGTCCCGGGTCGCTGGCGACAAATAGGTGGATGTAGACCTGGTAACCAAAGGGTAATCGAAACAGGTGATAGCGTTCGAGGTAAGGTGTCTGGTCAGGACCGCTGATGATACGACAGCGGCAATAAGATGAAATCTTGAATAGTAACGAACTGAGCAACGTCATGGTTTTTCCGGCTTGCAAAGAGATCGTGCTATTATGCGGGCATCAGTAGCTCATAAGATGAGCCATGGACCGAACCGAACGATTTTATATTATTGACCAGTTACTGTGTAACCAGCGTCTGGTTAGCCGTGTGCAGTTTCTGGAGGCACTCGAGGTCTCCCCAGCTACCTTCAAACGCGACCTGGAGTACCTGCGCGATCGCCTCGCCGCACCTATTGTCTGGGATCGTGAAAATCACGGTTATCGATATGACAGCAATGAGCCGGGTGCGGAACAGTATCAGTTACCGGGACTCTGGTTCAATACCAGTGAGATCCAGGCGCTGTTGAGCATGGATGCATTGCTGGAAAATTTGCAGCCGGGAATCCTCTCCAGTCATGTTAAACCGTTACAATCACGGATTCGCCTGTTACTCGATAAGGGCGATCACAGTGTTGAAGAAATCTCGAAACGCATTCGGATATTACCGTTGGCGGCGAAAAAATACCGAAGTCAGCACTTTCAGCTCATCAGCCAGGCGTTGTTGACGCGCAAGCGTCTGCGTATGCGCTACTACAGTCGTCAGCAAGACGATGAATCTAACCGCGAAATATCGCCGCAGCGCCTGATCTACTATCGCGATAACTGGTATCTCGATAGCTGGTGCCACTGGCGAAAAGGATTGCGCAGCTTTTCAGTCGATGCCATCAAACAGGTTGAGATATTACCCGATACTGCGAAGGATATTGACGAGTCGTATTTGAATAAAGAACTGGCAAGTGGTTACGGAATTTTTTCGGGTGCGGAAACGCAACAGGCAGTGTTACGTTTTAGTCCTGAAATTGCGCGCTGGGTATCAAGAGAGTTATGGCATTCGCAACAGCAAAGCGAGTATGACGAGTCAGGCTATTATATCTTACAGATTCCCTATAGCCAGGATACCGAATTGATTATGGATATCCTTAAGCATGGATCGGAAGTCGAGGTTTTGCAGCCACCCGGGCTACGCCGCAAGGTCATCGATCGAATCAGCGCAATGCAGGCAATATACTGACGGATCCGTGGTTCCCCGGCTCACCAGAGGTCGATTTCAATATTATCCAGCAGACGGGTATCACCGAGGCGGGTGGTTACCAGAATGACCAGCTTTTTATCCCCGGGGGTCGCGGGTTTTAATGTGTCAGCATTGCAGACATTAAAATAGTCGGTATCAAATCCCGCCTGGCTGAGCCTGTCGGTTGCCTGCTTTTCGACCAGCGCGAAATTTCTTTCACCACCGATAATCTTGTCCGAGGCGTCCTGCAGGGTGCGATATATCAATGCTGCCTTTGACATTTGTTCCTCGTTCAAGTATTGGTTCCGTGTACTGGTAGCAAGACCCGAGGGCTCACGAGTAGTCTCCTGGCCAATAATTTCAACATCCAGATTCAAGTCCTGTGTCATTTTCTTGATTACGCAATATTGCTGATAGTCCTTCTTTCCGAATACCGAAATATCCGGCTTAACGATATTGAATAATTTTGCAACGATGGTGGCGACACCGGTGAAATGTCCGGGCCTGTGAGCGCCCTCGAAGGTTTCGGTCAGGTCAGTGACGATAACCTGGCTAATTTTTTCCAGTCCCTGCGGGTAAAGTTCGGACGCGGTTGGCATGTATACCAGGTCGCAGGCAACCGATTCGAGTAGCTCGATATCCTTGTCCAGGGTGCGCGGATAATGGTTGAAATCCTCGTTAGGTCCAAATTGCATCGGGTTTACAAAAATACTACAAATCGATCTGTCGCATAATGACTGACCCTTTTCGATCAACGACAAATGGCCCTGGTGCAGATTCCCCATGGTCGGAATAAAAGCAATCGACTGCTGGTGATCTTTCCAGTGCTGGATATATTGTCGCAGTTCGCTGACAGAGTACGCCTGGTTCATAAGCAGTTGTTTAATGTCTAGGAAAAGCTATGCGATTGGTCCGGAAACCGGCCCTGTTTGACTTCGCTGACGTAACGGCTAATCGCCGCTTGAATGCTGGACTGGCCTTGCATAAAATTCTTCGAGAACTTTGGTTTTTTGCCTGCGGTAATATTCAACAGGTCATGCAAGACCAGGATCTGGCCGTCGACACCAACACCGGCGCCTATGCCAATCACCGGTATTTCCAGGGTTGCGGTAATCTCGGCGGCCAGATCGGCTGGTACGCATTCGAGTAATAACAGATCGGCCCCGGCCTGCTGTAAATCGCTGGCTGTTTCAACCATCTGCCTGGCCGCTGCTTTGCCTTTGCCCTGTACGCGATAACCCCCCATTTTGTGTACCGACTGGGGCTGCAGGCCCAAATGAGCACAGGTTGCAATGCTGAATTTCGCCAGTATTTCCACCGTTTTGAGCTGGGTAATTCCACCCTCCAGTTTGACTACCTGGGCCTCGGTCGCTTTCAACAGGTCACTGGCATTATCGAGTGCCTGTTGAGGAGAATTGAGCGATCCAAACGGCATGTCTAACATTAGCAGGGTGTTATTCAATCCGGCCATTACGCTGGTGCCATGGTATTTGATCTGCTCAAGCGTGACCGGTATCGTCGTATCGTGTCCCTGCAGGACCATGCCCAGTGAATCACCTACCAATACTACTTCTACGCCACATTCTTCGATCAGCCGTGCGAAGCTGTAGTCATAAGCGGTCAGGCAGGCAAACTTCTCGCCCTGTTGTTTGAGCCTCCTCAGATAGGGGACGGTTATCTTGTCTTCCAGTGGCCTGGGTAAATACATTAGTAATGAGAGATTCCTAATTAGTAGGCAAATGATGACTGATTGAAATAATGACGTCCAGAACGGATATTATTTATTTCATCGAGTAGTGCCTGGTAATCCTGTTCACTATCGATCAAATCGATGGACTGGGTGTTTACGGTTAACAGTGTACTTTCATCGTAATCGTAAAAGAAACGCGTATACAACTCGGAAAGCCGGGTCAGGTAATCGTCTTTAATCGCCTGTTCGTAATCGATGCCACGTTTAGTGATGCGCTCGCGTAAAACTTCGGTGGATGCCTGCAAATAAATAACCAAATCGGGTTTCGGAGCGTCGATGGTCATGTGCCGGTATATCTGCTGGTAAAGTTTTAATTCGTCGGTGGTCAGCGTCAGTTCGGCAAATAACCGGTCCTTGTCGATCATGAAATCGGCAATATGTGAACTCTGGAACAGGTCGATCTGGCGAAAGCCCTGTACCTGATGAGCACGCTGTAACAGGAAATATAACTGTGTCGATAGGGCGTATTGGCGCGGGTTCTGGTAAAACCTGGCTATAAACGGATTGTCCTCGGCTTTCTCCAGCAGCAACTCGCTGCCAAGACTTTCACCCAGTTTTCTAACGAGACTGGTTTTACCGACCCCTATTGGCCCCTCGACGACGATATATCGGTGTTGAATATGCATACCCGGATTACAAATTGATAAGGTTAATTTTTAATTCCGGTGCGTTGTCTATCAGGGAGCGGAGGCTGCCCAGGCCCGGGATAGACATTTCACCGCTAATTTCAAAAAGCGGTTTCAATACGAACAACCGATTATGCATCTCGCGATGGGGTATGGTGAGGTCGCTATCATTGATAAGCTGATTGCCATAGAGGATGATATCGAGATCCAGAGTTCTCGGACCCCATCTTAGCGCCGGATCGCGCTGTCGGTGGTAGGTTTTTTCGATAGCCAGTAACTCTAGCAACAGGGCGCCTGGTTGTAGACTGGATTCGAGTGCTGCGACTGCATTCACATAATCGTCCTGGCAGACATCACCCAATGGCTCCGACTGGTACAGCGAGGAGTGATTAACCAGTTTGCTTTTCGATATTTTAGCCAGCAATTCGATTGCGCCCCGGACAGTCGAAACAGGATCGCCGAGGTTACTGCCGATCCCGACATATACCTTCTCAGCCGGCATTACGTCTACGTCTACGACGGTAATTACCGTTGTCCCTTTGTTGCAGTTTAGTGTTTGTCGGGGCCTGATGCTGTTGCTGATATTCGGTCCACCATTGGCACAGATTACCCGGTACCAGGCTAACCATAGACTGAATGCACATGAAATCGTATGCGGCACGAAAACAGGGTTGAGCGAATAAACGCGCGGGTTGCTTCCCCTGGGTTCGTTGAAATTTAGGTTGTGCGGTCCAGATATCGCGGGTCATCTGGCTGAAACGCCGGGGAATCGAGATATGTTTAAGCTGGCGGCTCATTACACTTGAGCCTGCCTGGAATAAGGCGGGTATGATTTTTAGCTTGCTCGATTGTAAATTCATAGCCTGTTGGTGCACCGCCGGCCACAATAAGATCGCAAACATGAAAGCCGGCGACACATGCTGGTTATTATTGATTCGAATATCGGTATTCACCAGACCCTGATCAACAAAATCCAGCATTGCCTCGTCGGGTTCAAGGCCTAGCAATTCATCGAGCGCAGGGAAAAGGTACTGGAGTAAATGATAGTGTCTCAGCAGTTCCAGAACCCGAGTCGCGTTGCCCGAATGAAACAGTTTTACGGTCTCGTCGAACAGCCGCGCCGGGGGTATATCCGCGAGTAGTGAGCCGCATGCGAATATCGCCTCTGCCGAGTGCCTTTCTATTTCGAAATCCAGTTTTGCGGCGAACCTTATGGCTCGCAACATACGCACCGGGTCTTCCTGATATCGTGTTTCGGCATCACCGATCAGGCGCAAAGTGCGAGTCTCTATGTCCTCCAGTCCATTGGTGTAGTCGAGTATGGAGAAATTGGCGATATCGTAGTAGAGAGCATTTACCGTGAAGTCGCGCCGAATGGCATCGTCTTCTATATCACCAAAGGTATTGTCGCGTAAGATCCGGCCTTCGGTGTTGAGTTCGGTTTTGGGTGAATCGGAAGAATGGCTGCGAAAAGTGGCTACCTCGATAATTTCGCGACCGAAGCGGATATGGACGAGACGAAAGCGGCGCCCGATGATACGACTGTTTCTGAAAAGCGAACGCAACTCCTCCGGTGTCGCGTCGGTAGCGACATCGAAATCTTTGGGCTGTAATCCCAGCAGCAGATCACGTACTCCTCCGCCGACCAGGCAGGCGCGAAAACCTGAATTGCTCAGTCGATACAAAACCTTTAATGCAGATTCAGATATCGATTTTCTCGATATATTATGATTGGTTCTGGAGATGATCGCTAATTTGTCTGAATTTGCCTCTTTATCACTCGCCACGTTGAAATAATCCAGTAGAATGCGCGAATCATAGCATTTCATTGTTCGAAAGTAGTGCTAAGTTTCGTCCCCAGCCTGGCCGAACCGGTTATGTCAGGGTTGCGAATTTTCCAGAAATTCCCAGCGGTCGAATAAAATCTGTAGCGATTGCTGGCGCTCTGCGAGTTGAATTTGAGTCTCGCTGAATAGCTGGGGATCCTTCTGGAAAAAATCCGGATCGGCAAAACGATGCTGTAAATCTGAAATCTCGCTTTCCAGGTCTTCTATTTTAGGCGGTAAGGTTTTTAGTTCCGTTTGATCCTGTGGGCTAATACGAGGCCCGGCTCTTTGCTGCTTAACCTGGGTCGATCCGGTATTTTTTGGCTCGCTGGTCGAGGGTCTTTGCCGCAACCAGTCATCGTAGCCACCAACGTATTCATTCACTTCTCCGGGTGCATCGAAAACCAGCGTACTGGTCACGATGTTGTCGATAAAGCTACGGTCGTGGCTGATCAGCAGCAGGGTGCCATTGAATTCGAGCAACAGTTCCTCCAACAACTCGAGCGTATCCATGTCGAGGTCATTAGTCGGTTCGTCCATAATGAGGAAATTGAAACTACGAGTAAAAAGCTTTGCCAGTAGCAAGCGGTTGCGTTCCCCTCCCGACAGGGCCTTCGCCGCCATATGGATCTTTTTCTCGGTAAACAGAAAATTCTTTAGATAACTGATGACATGTTTTGGTTGACCATTGACGGTCACCTGGTCGGTTTTGCCAGCTATATTCTCACGCACCGACCTGTTCAGATCGATGGTTTCGCGATGCTGGTCAAAATAAGCAACTTCGAGTTTGGTGCCAAGTTTGACCCAGCCTTGCTGCGGTGCAAGATCACCCATGAGTAACTGGATCAGGGTCGTTTTACCGCAACCGTTAGGTCCGATAATGCCTATTTTTTCACCGCGTAATATCTTGCAATTAAAATTTTCGACGATTAGCTTTTCCGGCCACTGGTACTTGAGGTCTTCGACTTCAACGACAATTTTGCCCGATAGCGCGGATTTTTGCGCTGCCAGTTTTACCCGACCGGGCAGCTCGCGGCGTTGTGATCGTTCCGCGCGTAACTTTTTGAGCGCCCGCACTCGCCCTTCATTGCGCGTCCTCCTGGCTTTGATTCCCTGGCGAATCCAGACTTCTTCGCGCGCCAGTTTTTTATCGAACAACGCGTTGTGGGTAGTTTCTGTATCCAGCAAGGCCTGTTTCGCCCGCAGGAAATTATTGTAGTCCCCGGGCCAGCTGGTTAATTGCCCACGGTCTAGGTCGACAATACGGGTAGCCAGCGCCTGGAGAAAAGAACGATCGTGGGTAATAAATAACAGGCTACCCTTGAACGCATGGAGAAACACCTCTAACCAGACTATCGAATCAATATCGAGGTGGTTGGTTGGCTCGTCAAGCGATAGCAGGTCAGGATTGGCAACCAGCGCCTGGCCGAGTAATACGCGTCGTTTCATCCCACCTGATAGTTCGCTGAAGTCGGTATCGGCCGGTAATCCCAGTCGTGAAATTGTCGTGGAAACCCGGTTTTCCAGGTTCCAGGCATCATTTGCCTCGATGGTATCCTGTAATTTCTGCATACAGGCCAGTGCCGATGGATCGCTGGGCGCATCGACCAGGCTGTGATGCCAGTCGGTAATCAGGCTCGATAGAGAACCCAGGCCCGCAGCTATGCAGTCATAAACACTACCTTGTAGACCCTCGGGCACTTCCTGTTTCAGCTCCGCGATTCGAATATCGCGGGCGAAGCTGATATCTCCTTCATCGGGACTGATCTCGCGAATCAGTATTTTCAATAATGTCGACTTGCCCGCACCGTTTCTGCCTACCAGGCAGATACGTTCTCCAGCCTCGATAGTCAGGTTGGCGCCATCCAGTAGTGGCTGGTCTCCGTAACTATGATAAATATTTGTCGCGTTTACCAGACTCATCGAATCGCCAGATTTTCGGATTCGGTATTATGCGGCTTTTATTGGCATTTTGCGGTATATTTTTACTTGCGCCAGGCTGGTAATCCCGGTCTTCGCCATCTAATCGATTCAAGGTCTGTATTATGTGTGGTCGTTTTTTTCTGGACACCGACGTCAAGGATATTATGGATCATTATAATGAGCTACCCCCCGATAGTTTTAGCGTCCGGTATAATA
>JACZQS010000377.1 GCA_022545625.1 Pseudomonadota bacterium | reverse complement strand
TCGAGGAATATCGTGCCTGACTTCAGTCACCGCCCACCGCCCTGTCGGTGCATTATTTTTCCGTTTTGATTTAGGAGCCTCAGTAAAAATCACCATGTCATCGGGTTCAAAAAAAGTAATTCTCGCCGCCCTCGCGGGCAATGCGCTGATATCAATCACCAAGTTTGGCGCGGCCGCGTATACCGGCAGTTCGGCGATGTTGTCGGAAGGCATCCACTCGCTGGTCGATACCGGTAACCAGTTTTTATTGTTGTATGGGATCAAGCGCGCTTCCAAACCTGCCGACGCGGATTTTCCATTCGGTTATGGCAAGGAAGTTTACTTCTGGAGTTTTATCGTCGCGATTTTGATATTTGCGCTCGGCGGCGGCATTTCTATTTACGAAGGGATTTCTAACCTCCAGCACCCGGAACCGATTAGCAACCCGATTGTCAACTACGTGGTACTGGGTCTGGCGATGGTGTTTGAAGGATTTGCCTGGCTGTTTGCGTTAAAAGAATTTAATAAGCTGCGGGGCAAATGGGGTTATATAGAGGCGATCCAGCGCGCCAAAGACCCAACAATTTTTGTCGTGTTATTCGAAGACTCTGCTGCAATGCTCGGGTTGCTGGTTGCTTTTGCCGGAATCGCATTGAGTCAATATACCGGCATCCTGATATTTGATTCACTTGCATCGATTCTTATCGGTTTGATTCTAATCGGCACCTCTACCTGGCTGGCGTATGAAACCAAGGGTTTGCTCATCGGTGAAAGTGCGAACCGGTCCACTATTAACCAAATACGCGAAATCCTGCGAGCTAATAATAGTATCGAGCATGTCAACGAAGTACTGACCATGCACATGGGACCCGATTTTATCCTCGCCAATATCAGTGTTGATTTTAACGACGCCAGGACCGCCGACGAAATCGAAACCACGATTGCCGAAATCGACGCGGCGATCAAGGCTGGGAATCCACTAATAAAACGAATTTTTATCGAAGCAGAAAAACGTAGCCGGAAAACAAGTACCTGACCCCAGGCCCAAAACCCTTCGTTCCTGGCGGGATGCCGCCCACTTAGCAGGAATCTAAATACTACAGCTTTGAAGATTCCGGCTCTACGGCCGGAATGACGAGACTAACCCGGTAACAGATTCCGGCTCTAACGGCCGGAATGACGATATGGGTTTCGGGGTTATGCACTTCAAATTCTGCTAGCCTCGGATATTCAATAACCCACTTTTTTAAGTAATGCCTCGGCGTTGCGCCAGGCAATATTTTCAGCCAGTGATTCGGGCAGCGTGTTTAACCAACCTCGCGACCATTCGGCGTTCTCGACCACAAAATACCATCGCTCGGGTGTGTAGGTATCGGTACCGAGTACAAAGCGGTCAGGAAAATCGTTAAATAGCTCCTGCCAGTCCGGGGAGACCTGGTCTTGCAGAACATGTTCATCGCGAAAAGCCAGGTCACTCCACAAATTGGGATATTTCTCCAGCAGGGCGCGTATTTCGTCGGGATTATCAAAACCGGAGTGTGCCCACAGAACCAGCGCATCGGGATTGTGTTTAAATATTCTATGAATCGCGTCGCTGTCCACATGGGCGTGAAGAAAAATTTCGTATTTTTTTGCGAGCCCGATCACCTGCTGCAAAACCGGCAATTCGATATCATCACCAAAGGCATGGAATTCACCGATTCCGGCGTAGCGATACTGACCCAAACGCTCACCGAGCATAGCGACGACACTATCGTCATACTTCCAGCTACTGATTTCACCACGTTTTCGATAGGGACGTAATACCGGGACCACCAGGTCAGGCGCTATTGCATACAACTTCTGCGTACCCTCGTCACTGGAACTCGACACCAGTGCTTTTCTCAGCCCTGCTCTGCGTAAAATTGCTACCGCTTTTTCTGGCGGGATCGTATCCCAGGCGTCATGGCTATAGTGAATGTGTGCGTCGATTACCGGCAATTCGGCCGCTGCCGTCCACAAGGGTAACAGCAGCGCTGCAATCATCAGGCAGTTTACTATTACTCGAGGCTTCGACCATAGATTCGGTAATTTCATCAGAGGTTCCTTAATCAACCGGGTATAACAGCTTCCCGTTTTACCAGGATCGTATATTCTCAGGCCTGGCTTCCATTCCACTCACTGAGAACATCAAACCATGATTGCAGTCATTTTTGAAGTCT
>JACZQS010000376.1 GCA_022545625.1 Pseudomonadota bacterium | reverse complement strand
ACCTTACTGGAAATGCCCGACCCGGATCTCTACGCACTACTGCTGGGTAGACAGGCCAGTGCCAACGACGCCATTCAGCGTGTGACCCGGTCTATACGAAGCAACTCCATCCTTTCTTATTCGATACTAAAATAACCGATAACCGAAATGCAGCAGTACCAGCTTAAACAGTCGTCAACCCTGAACCTGTTAACCCTGGCCCTTTACTGCCTGGTACTTGTTGCAATCGCACTGTTTCTGCACGAGATGATTTTTCTAGCCCTCTCGCTTGCCGGGTTGACAAGCTTGCTACTGATCCAGGACCAGTCCAGATACAGTCGGTTGAAGGCAAAGGACCCGACGCTACTCACATTAGCCCACAGCACAGCCAGTATCGGCTTAGACCACCAGGGTGATCATTTCAAATTTGAGCAATTCAGGTTATTTTCTAATCGCTGGTTCCTCATATTGCAGATGAGCAATGAACGAGTGAGCCGAAATGTCATGTTAGTACCGGATCGATTCGACAGCATCGATGAGTACCTGCGCTTCAGATATCAGATAGGCAACATGAGTAGACTTCAGTATGCTACTTGAACTGGAATCAGTCCGCTCAGGACATACTGTCACCCCGAGTAGTTTCTCCGGGCTGATGGATCTTTACGAACACAATTACCTGCGATTACGTAAACTGGTACCTGATCTGAGCATTGCTGACCAGATGATTTCTTCAGTACCTGGCCATTCAGACCTGTACTTGAGCGTTAAACAACGATGTAAATACACCACGATGCTGAGCATGACCTATCGATTCGAAAAATCTGATCACTTATTGTTTGAACCCGATCTGCATTTCAAGATTTATCACGATGCCAGGCTGGTAGAAGTACAGCATCTGCTGAAAAGACATTACGGTTTGATACAAAAAGATCAGCTAATGCAGCACAAATGGACGATGAATCGATTTCTGTATAAATGGCTGGGCTTTTGCCTGTTTCAGGGCCATTATTTTCAACCCATGAAACAATATAATAATAATATAAATCACTTTAAGTAGTTACCGTAATATTATGATATTAAATAATATTCTTAGACATTACTTCATCGGGTGATAAATACACCTTGACCTTCTGCAACGCTTGGATTAAATTCCTGACTGAAATAGTCAGGAATTATGGAAAAAGCCATGCGATTGTCTACAAAAGGTCGTTACGCAGTAACCGCAATGATGGATATCGCGTTACACGAAAAACAGGGACCGGTTACTCTGGCCGAGATATCGCAGTGCCAGGGCATCTCGCTGTCATACCTGGAACAGTTGTTTGCAAAACTCAGAAAAAAGGGCCTGGTTGAAGGCGTAAGGGGACCGGGTGGGGGATACAGACTCGCCAAACCCTCCAGTCAAATTTCGGTAGCCGACATTATCCTTTCGGTGGACGAGAAACTGGATATGACCAAATGTGGTGGCAAGGGTAACTGTTCCAATGGTGAGAGGTGTTTAACCCATCAGCTGTGGTTTGACCTATCCTGCAAATTATACAAATTTTTGAGCGGAATAAAGCTCGATCAGTACACCAATCGCCCTGAGATTAATGAATTGGTCAGGAAACAGGATGCCCAGTACGGACGATTTTTAAATCGCCCCCACCTGGCTGCCTGATAGAGACATCTGGAGATACATAGTGAGTAACCTCAAATTGCCAATCTACCTCGACTATAGCGCAACCACCCCGATAGACGAGCGCGTGGCCGCCAAAATGGCCGACTACCTGACCATCGAGGGTCAATTTGGAAATCCCGCTTCAAGAAGCCACGAATTCGGCTGGAAAGCAGAGCAGGCTGTAGACCTGGCCAGGCAACAGGTGGCCGACCTGATTCATGCCGACCCACGAGAAATAGTCTGGACCAGTGGCGCCACCGAGTCAGATAACCTGGCTATCAAGGGGGCGGCTCATTTCTACCGCAAGAAGGGTAATCATATCCTTACCGTAAAAACCGAACACAAGGCGGTTCTGGATACCTGCCGTCAGCTCGAACGCGAGGGTTTTGAAGTCACTTATCTGGACCCCGAGGATAACGGTCTGATCGACATCGAAAAACTCAAGGCGGCAACCACCGACGATACTATTCTGATTTCGGTAATGCACGTCAATAACGAGATAGGCGTTATCCAGGATATTGCGGCGATCGGAGAATTCGCCC
>JACZQS010000114.1 GCA_022545625.1 Pseudomonadota bacterium | reverse complement strand
TGAATATCACGCTTCAGTGCTTTTCCCAGGCGTTCCGCTTCTTCCTGCGATAGCTGGTGGAGGTCGTGGGCTAGAGACTGTGCATTGAGCACCATTTCATCGATAGTAGGTTGAAGCGCTTCTTCGGCTTCGTGGATGGTCTGACTGACGTTCTCGACCATATGGTCGAATGCCTTGATCAATCTTTTGCTATCAGATTTGATATCCATGCGTCATTATTAACCTATATCTCGTTTGAACTCAAGATTCCCTAATGCTATGTTCGCTGCCTGCCAAATATCCTGGGTGTGGCTACCTTGATTGAATTGCTGAACTAGATGAATGAATAGTGTTGTCGAAAATCCTCCGGAAAATAACATTCTACGATGGTGGCAACGACTCAGTTCGTTGCCGGCGGGATCATTGCTGTTTAGTTATTTTCTTGGCTGGTATGCACCCTATAGTGGCACGATCGGGTCCAGGGTCGAGACCTTGCAGCCAGGTTTTGCGAAGGTTTCTTTGCGTGATCGTCGCCGAGTACGTAACCACCTTAAATCTATTCATGCAATCGCGTTGATGAATCTCGGTGAGATAACCACTGGCCTGGCCGTGTTGACTGCCTTACCACCCGATATGCGAGGAATCGTGCTCGGCCTGCAGGCCGAGTACCTGAAAAAATCGCGTGGAACATTAACTGCCGAGGCCAATTTCAAAATGCCGGCAAAAATTGATGATAATACCTCCTGCGAAGTGAAATCCGAGATATTAGATGAGGGCGGTGACCTGGTCGCGGTTGTGCGAGCAACCTGGTTGCTTGGCTTTAAACACTCGGCATGACGGAGCATCATTTTCCGCCAGCGGCGCGGCAGTTTATCGATGGGTTAGGCATTCAGTATCCAGTTATTGGTGGTCCTATGTACCCTTGCAGTAATCCCGAGCTGGTCGCGGCAGTATCGGAGGCTGGTGGGCTCGGGGTGATGCAACCGATATCACTGACTTATGTGCATGGTCACGAATTTCGACAGGGCATCCGACTGATGCGAAAATTGACTGACAAGCCTATCGGCATGAATGCTTTGATCGAAAAATCATCAAAAAAATATCAGCAACGTATGTCGCAATGGATCGATGTGGCGATCGAAGAGGGTATACGATTTTTTGTTACCTCACTGGGAAAGCCCGACTGGGTTGCAAAACGGGTACATGCAGTGGGTGGCCTGGTTTATCACGATGTGACCGAGTTGAAATGGGCCAGGATAGGTCTCGACAATGGTGCCGATGGATTAATTTGTGTAAATAACAGGGCAGGTGGTCACGCTGGAGGAAAGGGCATCCAGCAATTGTATGACGAGTTACAGCAACTGGATGTGCCCCTGGTCTGTGCGGGTGGAGTTGGTGAAACCGATGGATTTCGCCAGGCACTGAATATAGGATATTCTGCCTGCCAACTGGGTACCCGTTTTATCGCCAGTCAGGAATGTCTTGCCAGTGCTGTTTACAAGCAGGCGATTATTGCTGCAAAGGAATCGGATATCGTTCTGTCGGAGAGAATTACCGGTATTCCAGTGTCGGTGATTAATACCGATTATATCAAGCGCTCCGGATTGAAGTCCGGATGGTTCGCCAGGTGGATGTTGTCGGGTAACCGGACCAAACACTGGATGCGGACGATTTATGCCCTTAAATCGATCTGGCAACTGAAAAGATCGTCGCTCGATGAAAGTGGCAAACGAGATTATTGGCAGGCTGGTAAAAGTGTTGCCGGTATCCATTCGATTGAAACCTGCGACATTATTATTCAAAACCTGATAAATAGTTGATACTACGGGGTTGATACTACGGGGTTGATATTACCGGGTTGATTTTATTGAGCTGAATAATAAAAGCTCGACCTAACCGAGGTTAACGATGAAAACCACTTTGATCTATGTTCACGACCCGATGTGTAGCTGGTGTTGGGGGTTTACCGATGTGTACGAGCAGTTGCTGGAAAAACTGCCCGCGGAGATTGTAATAAGACGACTGTTGGGTGGCCTGGCACCGGATTCGGAAGTACCAATGCCAGAGTCAATGCAGGCGATGTTGCAGCAGACCTGGCGTCGGATCGAGACGATGATCCCAGGCAAACAGTTTAATTTTGAATTCTGGAGTCAGTGCACACCAAGGCGTTCGACCTATCCGGCTTGCAGAGCGGTCATCGCCGCGCGCGAGCAGGGTGAGCAGTATGACCCGATTATGACTCGAGCGATCCAACAGGCGTATTACCAGCAGGCCAGGAACCCATCGGATCATGAAACCCTGGTCAAACTGGCGGCAGAGATCGGCCTGGACGCCGAACGTTTTACCAGCCAGTTGCTTGACGAAAAAACCCATCAACAATTGCTTGATGAAATCAATTCGGCGCGATCAATCGGTATCGATAGTTTCCCCAGCCTGATGCTGGAGCAAAACGGTCAGCTCACCCCCATTCTGGCCAACTACACCAACATGGATCTAATTCTGAATCAGATTAACGCCAGTCTTTAGTCTTGGCTTCGATATTTAATTTTGTACCTCGGGAACAGTGTAAGGCATATGCATCGATGCCATGGCTACCAGGGATTGATCATACAAACATAGTTCATCATTAGTCGCCTTTTTAATCTGTGCAATATAGAGGCAGTAGCAGGTACCTTCATCATCGATTACTGCATCCACAACCTTGCCACTACCATCTGGAGACTCGGCCCCCCGGGCAATAATTTCATCTCCCGGCAATGGGCATTTATCGGTTTTAAAACTTGTCAGAAACAGTCGTCTTTTCAATTTTCCGAGGTAATGCATACGCGCAATAATTTCCTGTCCCGGATAACAGCCCTTCTGGAAACTGACGCCTTCGAGTAGGTCGAGGTTGGCCATCTGCAATACAAACTCTTCAGAAGTCTGCGGATAAATGGTGGGCATTCCAGACTTTATTTGTGACAAACGCCATGCGTCAAAATTTCCAACCTGCAAATGTTGCTTGAATTCATCCCAGATTGATTTTGCTTCATCGAGTGACAGGCACAACAACAGGTAGCGTTTTTGTTGGTCAAGACTACTGAGCTGCAAGGATATCAGGCTGTCGTTTTGTATTACCTGGCCTTCCTGCTTTGGTAAATGAGGATGATCGATTATCGCATTCTTGTCAGTTTGCAGCGCAAACCGGGTAAAGTGACCCGAGGCATTTGCCAGTGAGACCTTCGCCTGAATGACGAACATCTGTAATCGTTGCAGCAGTGTCTCCACCATTGAAATCGGGGTGATCAGGATAAAGCCATTGGAGATGCGTACGACCTGGAGTATTGCCAGCATCCGACCCTTGGCAGTCGAATAAGAACTGAGCTGAAATCGAGTTTCGTCGATATAGCTGATGTCATTACTCAGCTGGTTTTGTAAAAAACTCTCCGCATCGTCGCCGTTAACCAGAATCAGGCCCAGTTCGCTGGCGTCACAAATAAAATTTCCAGGTTCCGTTTTTGCGGATTGTGACTCTATGAATTCCTGCCAGTGTTGCATCATGCCCTGCCTTGTTGTTGCTGAATGGCCCAGTCAATATGTTCCCGAATGAACGGATTATGTTGCGCATAACTTGATTGGAGGGTATCTATTATATGCGGATCGTAGTCGGCATTTCCAAGTGCTATAACGATATTTCGTAGCCAGCTCTGATGACCGATACGGCGTATTGCCGCCCCCTCCCTTTTTAAATCGACGTCTACTTTGCTCCAGCCGAAACACTCTAGTAATGAAATCTTGTCGAGACCATGTCGGGGTTGAAAATCAGCCTCCTGGCTCAGTTTAGCAAATCGATTCCAGGGACAGACTAGCTGGCAATCGTCGCAGCCGTAAATCCGATTACCGATCGCCGCGCGGAATTCGATCGGAATGGCCGAGTGGTGTTCGATAGTCAGATAAGAAATACATCGCCGCGCGTCGACCACATAGGGCGCCACTATCGCCTGTGTCGGACAGATATCGATGCAGGCGGTACAACGACCGCAATGATTTTCTACCGGCTGGTCGGTATCCAGATCCAAATCGGTATAAATTTCACCAAGGAAGAACCATGAACCATGATCGCGATGCAACAGGTTGCTGTGCTTGCCCTGCCAGCCAATCCCAGCCTTGGCGGCGAGTGCTTTTTCGAGCACCGGGGCACTGTCGGTAAATACACGGTATCCCATTTCGCCTACGCGTTCAGAAATTTTAGTCGCGTACTGCTGCAGGCGTTTGCGCATTAGCTTGTGGTAATCGCGTCCCAGCGCGTATCGCGAAACATAGGCGAGATGGTGATGATCCAGCAGGTCGTGCGGCCAGTCACCCTCGTCAATCAGGTAATCGAGGCGCACACAGATGACAGACAGGGTATTCGGAATCATCTGTTGCGGATTTAATCGCTTATCGACATTACGCGCCATATAGGCCATTTCACCGTGATAATTCTGGGCTATCCAGCGGGTATAATTATCATGATGTTGGTCCAGCGCCGTGTCGGTAATGCCGATTTGCTGAAATCCCAAATTTAACCCTATCGCCTTGATCTCCTGGGTTAATGATTGTTCGAGACGTTTCTGCATGGGGCCGGTAGTTGATTAAGTGATGGTGGTTGCCACGGTACTAATTATTTGCCACAAAAATTCCGGTGATCGGGTGCATCTTTCTAACCGATGAGTACAATATCGTATTTTACCGAAACCCGACATGTCTATTTACTTTGCTATCGCACTGGGTGGTTCCTTGGGCGCGATTTCCCGCTACTCGGTTTCTACCGCGACCTATTCCTGGTTAGGCAGTAATTTCCCCTATGGAACGCTGATGGTCAATGTAACCGGGTCGCTGGTGGTGGGTTTTCTTACTGTGGTACTGGTACATCGTTTTGATGTCAGCGATGAAGTCCGCTTAGGCTTAATCGTCGGATTTTTTGGTTCTTTTACGACATTTTCAGCCTTTTCGATCGATACCATCCACTGGATCGAAAATGGTGCGCTGATCAAGGCGCTAGTTTATATACTGGTCAGCGTTATTGCCTGTGTGTTGGGTGCCTGGGCTGGGTTAATCAGCGCGAAACAGCTGTTTTTGAGATAATCATTAGCCTTATCCCTGGCGATAATTAAGGAATTCAGATGCTTGACCCTAAACTTTTACGTGCCGATCTTGATTCCGTCGTCGAGCAACTGCGGATCAAGAAATATGATTTCGACACTGGGTTATTCAGTCAACTGGAGAAGCAGCGAAAATCGCTGCAGATAAATACCCAGCAACTTCAAAGTGAAAGAAATAGTAAATCTAAAGCGATTGGCAAGACCAAAGCGCAGGGTGATGATATCCAGTCCCTGTTAGACGAAGTTGCCGACCTGGGTGACAAGCTCAAACAGGCTGAAGGTGACCTGGACGAATTGCTGGTAAAAATCGAGGACTTACTTTTGGGTATGCCCAATGTCCCCGATGCGTCGGTACCGGCAGGGAATACAGAAGACGATAATATTGAAGTACTGGTGTGGGGAGAAAAACCCGACTTTGATTTCGAAATAAAGGACCATGTCGATCTAGGTGTCAATTTAAAGATGCTTGATTTCGAACGCGCGGCAAAATTATCCGGCTCACGATTCGTGTCGATGACCGGGCCGCTAGTGACCCTGCAAAGAGCCCTGATTCAATTCATGATTGATCAGCACAGGCTACAACACGGATATACCGAGGCCTATGCACCTTATCTGGTGAATGAGGCTACATTGACCGGCACCGGGCAGCTACCCAAATTCAAGCAAGACCTGTTTCGAATCGCTTCCGAAAACCACGACCTGTACCTGATTCCAACTGCCGAAGTACCCCTAACCAATTTCGTCGCCGGTAATATTGTCGAAGCTAATGATTTACCGTTGAAGTATGTCGCGCATACGCCTTGCTTTCGCTCGGAGGCCGGGTCTTACGGTCGCGATACGCGCGGCATGATACGCCAGCACCAGTTCGAGAAGGTGGAGCTGGTACAGATAGTAAAACCCGAGGATTCAATGCAGGCGCTGGAAGAATTGACCGCGCACGCCGAGGCGATATTACAATTACTCGAATTACCTTACCGCAAGGTAATCCTCTGCGGAGGAGACCTTGGCTTTGCGGCGGCCAAAACCTATGATCTAGAGGTCTGGTTGCCCGGGCAGGATGCCTATCGTGAAATTTCTTCCTGTAGTAATATGCTCGATTTCCAGGCCAGGCGCATGAAAGCACGCTGGCGTAATCCACAGACCGGAAAACCGGAACTGGTACATACATTAAATGGTTCGGGGCTTGCAGCGGGTCGAACCCTGATCGCAATCATGGAAAATTTTCAACAGGCTGACGGAAGTATTCGAATACCCGAAGTCCTGGTAAATTTGATGGGTGGGTTAACCGAAATTCGCCTTTAAGCAGCTACTAATTAGGGATTAAATTCATAAGCCGGGAATATTATGAACTTGTTCATAAAATTGCTGATTGCGATTCTGGTTATCAGCCTGTTGCTACCTTTTACCTTCCTCAAAGATAAGCATGGGAATCCTATGCTCAGCGCCAGAGATTTGAATTTTCCGAGTCTTACACTGCCGGAACTATCAATGCCAGATTTTTTATCTTCGGGAATGCCCAAATTACCGGGGGGGGTTAAGGGTTCGGATGGCAAAGATATGATTTACCAATGGACCGACGCCGACGGCAATGTACAGTTTAGCAATAGCCAGCCGCCCGAAGGAGTCGTGTACACGCTCAAGGGGTACGATCCGAACTTGAACGTGATACAGGCGGTCGAGACTCAGGCAGCCGGCTCCGAGGAAGTATCGGGGAGCGAATCGAAAAAGAAAATTACCAGCGCGAAAGATATCGGTAGCCCCTATTCAGTAGAAAGAATTGAAAAACTGTTTGAAGACGCGAATAATATCGAGAAATTGTTGAACCAACGTTTCAATAATCAGGCGGCTGAAATAGGCCAGTAAGAGAAGGTCATGAGATTAATCTATTTTATTCCACTACTGCTGTGCTTCGTGGTATTAAGTGCAAATGCTGCGGGAAAATCCGCTTTTATCAACCCAGCCATCATTCTTGAACAAGCACCACAGGCCAGGGCCGCTTCGAGGGCCCTGGAAAAAGAATTTAAGCAACTTGAGGCCGATCTTCGCAGCAGGGCGATCAAGATCCAGGAGAGGGAAAAAAACTATCAGAAAGACAGTGCAATCATGAGTGCCGCGCAGAGAAAGAAAATAGAAGGAGAAATAATTCAGGAAAAACGCCAATTTCAGTTTGACCAGCAGTCGGTCAAGGAGGACCTGCAATTGCGCCGCAAGCAACTAATACAGGAATTGCAAAAGTTGATTTCAGATGTGATTCGCAGCTATGGCGAAAAAAACGGCTATGACTTTATATTTACCGAAGGCGTCGCCTATGCCAGCGATAGCGTCAATATTACCGAAGAAATTCTAAAAGAACTTGCGAAGTAAAAATTCGCTAGCCCACATATTGCATGAAGGGAACGAAGATCAGGGGAAATATGGCAAACAAGGTTGATCTATCGCCCGCCTATGCATAGCCGTAGCTATGGATTAAGGG
>JACZQS010000113.1 GCA_022545625.1 Pseudomonadota bacterium | reverse complement strand
CTTCCTCCCGATCGTTGCTCGCGTACTCAAGATGGTACCACGGGAAACCCATGAAGCGGGTCAGATCCTGTCGCGCTATGGGCTGTTGGCAGCCAACGTTAAATCAGACTCCCGAGAGGCGCAAGGCGCCTTAAGCCGCGCCCTTGCGATCGCTCGCAGGGAAGGGGATGCGACCCTGGAGCGCGAATTGCGCAACGGGCTCAACCAGGGAGAGCTCAGGGTCTACTATCAACCTCAGGTATCGCTCGCTACCGGTCGAATCAGGGGCTTTGAGGCACTCGTGCGCTGGCAACATCCCTCCGGGAAGTTATTCCCACCGTCTCGTTTTATAGCGAAGGCTGAAGAAACCGGCCTGATCATTAATCTCGGCTACTGGATCGCCGAGCAGGCCTGTCGCTTCCAGGCACGACTTGGCAATGAATTTAAACAGCCCCTGTTCGTCAGCATTAATCTTTCAGGAAAACAATTCGAAGACCAGCTACTGATTCCAACGCTTGCCAGCATCATGGACAAGGCTGGCGCTGCCCGCGAGCTGATCAAATTCGAAATCACCGAGAGCCTGTTGGTGGCCAACCCGGAGCTTGCCAGCAAGTCGCTACACGAGTTGAAGGAAACAGGCGCAAAACTGGCTATCGACGATTTCGGTACTGGATATTCAAGTTTTAGTTACCTGCATCGTTTCCCGTTCGACACATTGAAAGTTGACCGCGCTTTTGTGAGTGCGATGCTGCGAAATAAGAAAAGTAACGAAATAATCAAAACCCTGGTTAATCTGTCGCACGACCTGGGCATGGACGTGGTTGCCGAGGGTATCGAAACCGATCGCGAGGCCGATCTGTTGGAACAGTATAATGCCGAATATGGACAGGGATATTATTTCTCCAGGGCAGTGACTGAAGAAGAGCTTATTAAGCTGTTATAATACCCGCATCTTAACATTGCGGGTTATCGATGGAATTCCTCGATCTCAATAATCCGGTCATCCTGGGGCTGGCGATTAGCGGATTGGTATTACTGGTAGTAGCGGCTTATTTTTGGTCGTTGCAAAGACAAGGCAGCCGCGACTTACAGATTCTTACCGAAGCCAATAGTGACCTTGCTACCGACCTGGCGTTGGCCCGGCAAAGCCAGGAACAATTACAGAAACTCAACGAAGAACTTAAAATCAGCTTCAGCGACGAGCAACAGAGCAGCCGGGATTTTAACGAAAAGCTACACAGCGCCGAGAAAACTATCCAGACGCTGAGAATTGAGCAACAAAAGGATCAGGAATTCAACGAAAAAAGACTGCAGCAGTTTGAAGAAAGTAAAAAGCAGCTCAAAATTGAATTTGAAAATCTCGCCGGAAAAATTCTCGATGAAAAAGCTAAAGTGCTCGGTGAAACAAGCCAATCTTCGATAGATTCGCTACTCAAGCCGTTTCGCGAACAGATCGAAGGATTTCAAAAGCGGGTCAATGACGTGCATACCGAATCGGTGAAAGGTAATGCTTCGCTAGAGAGTGAAATTAAAAAGGTCCTGGATATTGGTTTGAAAATGAGTAAGGACGCCGATAACCTGACCTCTGCGCTGAAGGGAGATTCGCAGAAAAGAGGTGGCTGGGGCGAGGCCCAGCTGGAACGTACCCTGGAAATGAGTGGCCTGGTGGCGGGCACCCATTTTGAAAAACAGACCTCGTTCAAAGATGCCGACGGCCGGCGCAGGCAAACCGATTACCTGATCAACGTGCCAGGCGGCAAGCAAATGATAATCGACAGCAAGGTGTCGCTGGTGGCTTATGACAAGGTGGTTGCAGCCGACTCCGCGGAATCGCAGGCCCTGGCACTGACTGAACATGCCAATTCGGTCAAGCGACATATTGATGATTTGTCGAGTAAGGACTATACCAATTTAATTGGCATCCGCAGCCCGAGTTTCGTATTGATGTTTATGCCGATAGAGCCCGCGTATATTGAAGCGCTAAAACACGAAAAGGATTTATTTTCTTATGGTTATGACAAAAACATAGCACGGTGCTCGCATACTACGCTGATACCCATTTTGCGAACCGTAGCGAACCTGTGGATGATGGAACGCAGCAACGAGGAAGCAAGGGAAATCAGCGAGAAGGCGGGAGATATTTATAACCAGGTTTGCGAGGTTGCAATTCGACTGCAGAAACTGGGTGGCAGCCTGACCGCGGCGTCCAATCACTATAACGACACCTTGACTTCGCTGGCAGGTCGACAGGGCTTGCACGGCAAGGTCGAGCGCTTTAGCAAATTGTCGACCAGGGTCAGCAAATCGATGCCGAAACTTGAGCCGCTGCATAAGGATTTGGAGCAGGGGCGTCTTGAATTGATCATCGAGCCAGTAGTAGAGATTGAACCGGATACCGAGGATTTAAAATCAGAAGCCAGGCTCAACGCCGAAGTCGAAGTCGAGAAATGAGAATTGGTGACCCGGGTTTAACAACCTATGTGCTTGAATTATATATTATTAACCCAATTTAGATCCTGAGGGAAGCCTGGTCTATTCGGGTCTTCCACCAGGCGGGATACTAGTGCACGACTATTACTCTTCGTATCGCTGCAATCTGACTGTGGAGTAATGGGTTCCGGAACATTTAGGATCAATGAAATATCAGGATTATTATCAAATATTAGGCGTCCCGCGGGAGGCTTCTTCTGCGGATATCAAAAAGTCTTATCGCAAACTAGCAAGACAATATCATCCCGATGTCAGCAAAGACGCCGCGGCCGAGGAAAAATTCAAGGAAGTCAACGAAGCCTACGATGTACTGAAAGACGCTGAAAAACGCCAGGCTTATGATCGCTTTGGTACTGACTGGAAGCACGGTCATGAATTTAATCCCGGCGGCTACGCGAGCGCCGGATTCCCCAGCGGCGATTTCAGTGATTTCTTTGAATCGATATTTAGCGGCGGTTTCCAGCAGGGTTCGCCGTTTCGCCAGGCTCCGCAAAAAGGTGCGGACCATCATTTGAAACTCGATATCACGCTGGAGGAAGCCTACCGGGGTGGCTCCAAAACAATTCAATTTTCGCAAATACCCGCCAGTGGTAACCAGCTTGCCAGTGCGAAAATGAAAAAGTTGAAGATCAGCATTCCCAGGGGAGTGACCAGCGGCCAGAAAATTCGCCTGGCCAGGCAGGGCCAACCCGCAGCCAATGGTGGCGAAGCCGGTGATCTCTACCTTGAGATGAATATATTACCGCACCGGTATTTCAGGCTAGACAACCAGGATGTCAACCTGCGTTTACCGGTGACACCCTGGGAAGCCGCCAGGGGTGCAACTCTCAAAGTGCCGACGCTGGATGGTAATGTCGAGCTCAAGATCAAGGCCGGGGTGCAATCCGGTCAAAAAATGCGCCTTAAGGGTAAAGGCATGCCGGGTAGTAAAAAAGGGGATCAATTCGTCGAAATTCTGATCCACACGCCGCCCGCGGATAGCGCAAAGGCGGAAAAGTTTTATAGTGATATGCAAAAACAGTTTGATTTCAATCCACGATCCTTTTGAGCAGGTTGATACCAGTAAGGCACTAATGAGACTTCGCGCCCTGTTATTGATAGTGGCTTTTTCTGTGCCTGCCTGGGCAGCATTGCCGATTTCGCTTGACGGACAGAAGTTGCCGAGCCTGGCCCCGATGCTGGAGCAAATTACCCCAGCGGTGGTTAATATTGCCACGCGCGGTCGTACCAAACGACGAATTGAATTGTCCCTGCTCGACGACCCATTTTTTCGGCGATTTTTTGGTCGACCCAGCATCGAGAGAATACAGGAGACCCAGAGTCTCGGTTCGGGCGTTATCGTCGATGCCAAAAATGGTTACGTGTTGACCAACAACCATGTCATCAAAGACGCATTTGAAATAACCGTGACCCTGTCAGATGGGCGCGAAATGCTGGCTAAAATTATCGGCCGTGACCCGGATACCGACGTCGCTGTACTCCAGGTGCAGACGGACAAGTTGACCCAGGTACCGATGGCCGACTCGAGCCGCCTGCGGGTAGGCGATTTCGTAGTCGCGATCGGCAATCCCTTTGGTCTCGGACAAACGGTAACCTCGGGTATCGTATCGGCACTGGGTCGCTCTGGCCTCGGCATCGAATCCTACGAAGATTTCATTCAAACCGATGCGTCGATCAACCTCGGAAATTCGGGTGGTGCGCTGGTTAACCTGCGTGGTGAACTGGTCGGCATCAATACCGCAATCTTCGGCACCGGTGGTGCTAACAGTGGCAATATCGGAATCGGTTTTGCGATTCCGATCAACATGGCCTACGACATCATGCAGCAATTGATCGACTACGGCGAAGTACGACGCGGTCGCCTGGGTGCACAGGGGCAGGATCTGACGCCACAGCTTGCGCAGGCGTTTGACCTGGACCTGAGCAGCGGTATTATCATTACTCAAATCGAAAACGGTTCACCGGCGCACAAGGCCGGTTTGCAGGTAAGCGACGTCATCGTATCGGCCAATGGCAAGAAGATTCGAAGCGCGGGCGATATACACAACCTGGTCGGTCTGCTACGCATCGGTCAGTCAATCGACCTGGTGCTATATCGCCAGGGTAAACAGTTAAATTTGACCGCGGTGATCCAGCCGTTTGAGATTCCGGTGGTTGAAGGGGTTCGCTGGAATAAAAAGCTGGCCGGTGCAAAAATTGGTGAAATTCGCGAATCCAGTTTGCAGAGGGGGTCGGTGTCTTATTTGCAGGTCATCGAGGTCGAGCGAGATTCGAACGCATGGCAGGCAGGTATTCGAAAGGGCGATATACTGTATTCGATCAATAAACAGCTAATTCAAAACCACGACGAAGCCCTTGAGATAATCGAGGCTAACCACGACGGTATAATACTGAATATCCAACGGGGTGGGCGCGAGCTATACCTGCTCCTTAAATAAACCAATATAGCATGACTAAACTAACCCACTTCAACGAATCTGGTGAGGCCCACATGGTCGATATCGGTGACAAGGATTCCACCGCCCGTCGGGCCGTGGTGAAGGGTCACATCAGTATGAAAGGCGAAACCCTCGCATTGATTAATCAGGGCAAGCACAAAAAAGGCGACGTACTCGGTATCGCTCGAACAGCCGGCATCATGGCGACCAAACGCACCGCTGATTTAATCCCGCTTTGCCACCCATTATCGCTTACCCATGTTTCAGTCGATTTTGTCATCGATGAAGCGAACAACAGTATCGAATGCACGGTAATCACCGAAACCCGTGGACAAACCGGGGTCGAGATGGAGGCGCTTACCGGGGCCCAAATCGCTCTTTTGACGATTTACGATATGTGCAAGGCGGTGGACCGCGGTATGGTGATCGGCGATATCCGCCTGATCGAAAAATCGGGTGGCAAGTCCGGGCACTGGAAGGCGTCTCGCTGATTAGCCCCCCGAGAGTTTTTTATTTCAGATTCACCGGTTGGCCGTGCGGCGTAGCCAGGTAAGCCTGTTCCCAGGCATCGCGTTTGTTCGAGACTTCAGTTTCTGAAATATCGGTATATCGATCGAGCAGTTGCTCAAGCGCCTTTAGTACGGCCTTGTAATAGGTCGTGATATTATCGCTGGCGCCGGAAAGCTGCGCCTTTTTTAACTCGCTACCGAGGCTATCCGACCAGGCCGTCGCCTCGATCACCCCATTGGCGATCAGCGTATCGACCATCGCCAGTACCTGCGCCTGCCATGGCTCGTCGAACACCGGCTCACCATCCATGCGCTTGAACGGCTTAATCCTGGGCCGGGTCAAGATAACTCTCCCACAGGTCAATAAACACACGATCCTTTCTGTTTCCAGCTTCAATCCACAGGTCGCCGGCTTCGAATACGACCGAGTAGAGATGTTGAGCAATCTCGTTACCCTGTGCGCTTGCGTCGGCAAATACGTGGGCGCCATGGTGGGCGTGAATCACTCCCGGTTTGCCACGTGCATAGGCGGGTAAGCGGGTATGGTGGCGCGGTAGCAGCTGCCTGGTGAAGACTCGATCACCCACCCGGTAGGCCGGCTGCGCTTCAATTTCACGGTCGAATCGGTAAGCCTGTGCTTCGATCGCGGCGAAAATGTCCTCGTTATCCTGTGATGGCTGCTGATTGGCAGGTATGGCAGCCGATTGGTTAGAGACGATTTCATCCAGTGTCAGTTCACCCGAATCGATAAAGGCTGCAATATGGGTTTGCGCCCAGGAATCAAAATAAGGACGCGATAGATAATCGACCGGATCGATCAACTCGCGTACATGGCGCCACCAGTCGATGGTCCAGTCGGGTGAGCGGGCGCATTGCGCGATTGCCCACATGCGGCCCTCCCAGTCCGCGTGAAACGGGACTTCGACCTCGTCGACATCGATCGGTCCGAAACCCTGTTTGCCACCCAGGTCATGTACGCCGTCCATCAGGATCAGCCCTCTGATCCCGGTGACAAGGTTCGGTGGGTGCCAATCATCGAGTTACGCGTGACCAGTTTTGCAAGCGCCGCTTCGCTGAATCCCTGCGTGGCCTCGGGACGTTGCGGTAAAACCAGGTATCTCAGCTCGGCGGTACTGTCCCAGACGCGAACCTCGATGTCGTCATCCAGGTCAACCCCGAATTCCTCCAGAACACCACGCGGGTCACGTACCGCGCGCGAGCGATAGGCTGCCGTTTTATACCAGTTAGGTGCGATCCCGAGGATAGAAAACGGGTAGCAGGAACACAGCGTACAAACCACCAGGTTGTGGATTGTCGCGGTATTTTCGACTACCTTCAGGTGGGCGGTAGCCTTTCCCAGGTAGCCAAGTTCGTCGATTGCGGATACCGCATCTTGCATCAGTCGTGACTTGAACCCGGGGTCGATCCAGGCTTTTGCTACCACGAGCGCACCGCGTTTTGGCCCCACCTCCTCGGAGTAGGCTTCCACCCAGGCGTCGATAGTCGCACTGTCTACCAGGCCTTTCTCGACCAGCAGGCTTTCCAGCGCCTTGACCCGCAGAGCCGACTCCGACGGTAGATGGCTGTGCAGGTGGCGGTGGATTTTGCTTACCGCGTCTGGGTCGAAACTTGTCATCTAATATCAGCCCCGTTCGAGCAGGTTGCGCAAATCGATTATCGCTGCATTAGCGCGCGAAATATACGAGGCCATCACCAGCGAGTGATTGGCAAACATGCCGAATCCGCTACCATTCATGATCACCGGACTCCATAGCGCTTGCTGGGTTGCTTCCAGCTCGCGAATGATTTGACGTAAACTGATCAGCGCGTTCTTCTTTTTCAGCGTGGGTGCAAAATCCAGCTCGACAGCCTTGAGGAAATGTATCAGGGCCCAGGAAGCGCCGCGTGCCTCGTAGAACACATCGTCGATTTCAGCCCAGGGCGTTTTGACGACACTCTGCCGTCTGGTGGCGGTCGACTGAACCGCGTCGGATTCGCCGGCAAGATCCGTATTTAACCGCGTTTGCCCAACGCTGGCGCTCAGGCGCTGCGACAGGCTGCCGAGTCGTTTTTCTACCTGGCTGAGCCAGTCTTTCAGGTTGTCCGCACGCGCATAAAACTGTGCATCCGGGTTAGCCGGGTCCTGCAGCCGGTTGAGATAATCGTAGAGC
>JACZQS010000112.1 GCA_022545625.1 Pseudomonadota bacterium | reverse complement strand
GATATCGCAGCACACCACTTTATACGCTCGATCACCTGGCCAGGGATATCGGTGTGGCAAAGATCTGGTATAAAGACGAATCGCAACGGTTTCATTTGAAGAGCTTCAAGGCGCTGGGTGGCGCTTATGCAGTGGCTCTTCAGTTACAGGCCCAGGTGAAAAAAGCCACCGGCGTGAAACCGGGTGTGCAGGAATTACTCGACCGAAAATTTGATCCCATCGTCAGCCAGCTTACGATCAGTTGTGCAACCGATGGTAACCATGGCCGTTCGGTCGCCTGGGGATGCCAGATGTTTGGATGCCAGTGCGTGATTTATATCCATCGGGATGTATCCGCTGGCCGCAAACAGGCGATAGAAGCGTTCGGTGCCACGGTGATCCGGATTACCGGCAATTACGATGACTCGGTAAGGCAGGCTGACGCGGATGCCGGGTTGCATGATCGGATTATCGTTTCGGATACCAGCTACGAGGGATATATGGAAATCGCCAAAGACGTGGCAATCGGCTACACGATTTTACTGTCGGAATCAGTCGAGCAGATGGGTGCTGAAATTCCTACCCATGTTTTCATCCAGTGTGGTGTCGGTTGTTTGCCTTCAGCGGTATGTGCCTATTTCTGGGAACTCTGGGGTGAGCAGCGTCCGCGTTTCATTGTGGTTGAGCCCGAAAACGCCAATTGCCTGCAGGCCAGTGCGCGTGCCGGGTTCCCGGTTACAGTTGAAGGCGATCTAGATACCATGATGGCTGGTCTGGCCTGTGGCGAGGTGTCGGCCCTGGCCTGGGAAATTCTCAGCATCGGTGCGAACGATTTTTTGACCGTTAATGAAGAATCAGTCCCATTGACGATGAAAATGCTGGCGCAGGGATTTGATGGCGACCCCGCGATCGAGGCAGGCGAGTCCGCGGTGGCCGGATTAGCCGCGCTGATTACTGCACGGCAAAGCCCGGAGGATTCAGAAAAACTCGGCTTGGACGAATCGAGCCGGGTTTATATTCTGGGTACCGAAGGCGCAACCGACCCTGAGCTTTATGCTCGATTGATTGCCGACAATCAAAATTAAACCTATTAAAATTTCGGGTTATCAATTCAATCGACTGGCTTAGAGTAGATCCCGGGCCTGAAGCCAGTTCGACGATTAAATTGCAATGACTAGAGTAAATTATTAAATTTGAGGAGTTATCGGATATGGCTACTGAATCTACAGACAGTATTAAAAAAGATAATCAAAAAGCATTTATTATTAATTCGATCGAGGCCACGGTCCGTATCGGCCTGGCATTGCTGGTTGTTTATCTGTGTTTGGACATTATCCGACCTTTCTTCGTGCCAATATTGTGGGGATTGATCATTGCGATATCGCTTTATCCTGTGCACAGACGGCTGGCCGGCAAATTGGGTGACAGTCCGAAGATATCGGCCGCCCTGATAACGTTTGGCTGCCTGGGACTGTTAATCTATCCCTCGATCAGTTTTTCCGGGCGCATGATTGCCAACCTGAAGGCCCTGTCCGGAAGGTTTAAAAGTGGCGAAATTACTCTACCCCCACCAGCAGAATCTATTCAGGAATGGCCGTTTATAGGTGAAAAACTCTATACTTTATGGTTCGACGCCACCCAGGACATAGAAGGCGTTTTGATCGAGTTTGCGCCGCAACTCGCAACCTTTGGGGAATCATTACTGACCTCGGTTGGCGCCATGGGCATAGGTTTCTTCCAGTTTATCGCAGCGATTATCATATCCGGATTCGTGCTCGCCAATGCCGATACCTACAAGGATTTCAGCGTGCAATTAATGACTCGCCTGATCGGTGAAAACGGCCCGGCTTATGCCAATATGTCGGGAAAGATTGTCAGTGGGGTAACCCAGGGTATTCTGGGTGTATCGTTATTGCAAAGTGCCCTGGCGCTGGCTGGATTTGTGGTCATGGATGTGCCAGCGGCAGGTGTATGGGGATTACTATGCCTGATCCTCGGCGTGATACAGATCGGCGCATCGCCAATTATCATCGGGGTTGCTATCTATGTATTAATCACCAACGACAGTACCCTGGTCGGTGTCATATTCCTGCTCTGGAGCCTCGCGGTGGGTATCATGGATAACATATTAAAACCACTGGTGATGGGTAGGGGTATCGACGTTCCGACCGTGGTTATATTTTTAGGCGCCATCGGTGGTTTTATATCCTCGGGCATCATAGGCCTGTTTACCGGCGCTGTGATGCTTGTCATAGGTTACTCGCTGTTTCGAGCCTGGCTCGATAATTCGCTCGATATACCGGCAACGACAGATAAGACCAGCTAGCGGATGGCTACCGATATTCACGAGTTATCAAACCGACAGGCGTTGTTTTTCGGCTACTTCCTTTGTGTCCTAATTGATCTGATGGCATTGAACCTGTTTGATAAGTATTGCCACCACGAAGAAAATATTTTGATTGCCGAATCCGATGCTATCATGCTGTCGAAAAGCCTGATGCTGAACTACCTGCTATTTCCTGATAATTCTAGTTATTAGACTCCTTAGTAGGATAACTGGACAGACCCGCCTGATCGATATGACCCAATCTGAAATTATCAAACACGATATAAGCCTCGATACTATCGCTCCGTTTGGTCGTATCGGCCTGATTGCGCTGGCGACCGATTTTAACTCGGAGCAGGACTTGCGTCGGATGTACCCGGAGGGGGTCGAGGTATTTACTAACCGCGTGCTCAACGCCAACCCCGTAACCTTGGAAAATCTACGCAACATGGCCGGTGATATTAGCCGCGCGGCCGGAGGTATATTGCCGGGATTCAGACTCGATGCGATGATTTACTGCTGTACTTCGGGGACCGTTGCCAATGGCGCGAAAAAAATTGAAGCCCTGATTCACCAAAGCTGCCCGGGGATACCGGTCACAAATCCTGTCAGTGCTGCCCTGGCTGCTTTTACCCATCTGGGTGCAAAAAGAATATCGGTGCTAACGCCCTATACCGAAGAAGTGAATCTTGAAATGGCCACCTACTTTAATAAGCATGGAATTGATGTCATCAATATTGCCGGATTCGGCTACGACAGCGACATCGACATGACCGCTATTCCACCAATGGAGATATCTGCTGCTGCCAGCAACGTGATCGCTGATGATGCAGACCTGCTATTCATATCCTGTACCGCGATACGCGCCTCGCTGGTGATTGAGTCGATCGAACAGACAATTGGAATGCCGGTGGTCACCAGTAACCAGGCATTGGTATGGCATAGCCTGAAGCTGGTCGGATACGCGCATGGTATTGCCGGTTATGGTTCCTTATTGCAGGCTCCAGGTTGAGCAATCTGAACTGAACCGAATACAGAATTATTGATCAGACACTTTTTTTTGCGGGAATAAATTCCAATGCTGGAACTCATCAGGCAATTCAGCCAAAGCAAGTTGTACTGGGTATTGCTCATCACGCTCGGTCTGTCGCTAGAAGCTGCGGCGCTCTATTACCAGTATGTACTCGATGAATGGCCCTGTGTTTTGTGCATTCACATTCGCGTCTGGATATCTGGATTTATCGTCCTCGCGGTTCTGGCCCTGCTGGTTGGCAGCACTCGATGGTTAACCCGAGGATTACATCTGGTCAACACCGTCATCATGGCAGGATTCGTCGAGCGCAGTTGGCAAACCCTCGCGGTTGAACGTGGTTGGGTGTTCGGTGACTGTGACATGGAATCCGGCCTGCCGTCGTGGTTTGCTCTGGATAAATGGTTTCCTGCCATTTTCGAGGTACAAACCGCCTGCGGCTACACACCCCTGATACTTTTTAACATCACGATGGCTGAAGTATTAATGGTTGTTTCGAGTTCGTTACTCGGTGCCAGCCTGGTACTGCTCGCGGTTAGTTTGCGGGGAGAACATTATTAGGCTTGCGCGTTCGACTATTAATCTACAATGCTATTAATTATGGTTATAATGAGTTACCCAATTACAACAATAATCCACTGTAGTGTCACAACTAATCACAGCTTTTAGCTCCAATTTTCTGGGGCATTCCCCAAATTGGTATAAACAACTGATCATAGTTTTCCTGTTGGTCAACCCAGTCATATTCATAATCAACCCATTCCTGGCCGGTTGGTTATTGGTCATCGAGTTCATATTTACCCTCACCATGGCACTCAAGTGTTACCCGTTGCAGCCTGGGGGATTGTTGGCTCTGGAGGCAGTCGTCATTGGCATGACTTCACCGGCCTCGGTCTACCTGGAAACGCTAGCTAATTTCGAAGTTATTCTGTTATTAATGTTCATGGTGGCTGGCATTTATTTTATGCGCGAGTTGCTACTGTTTACCTTCACATGGATTTTATTGACCGTCAAATCAAAAATTATGCTGTCATTTTTGTTTTGTTTTACTTCCGCTTTTTTAAGTGCATTCCTGGATGCCCTCACTGTCACCGCGGTATTAATCTCGGTAGCAATTGGATTTTATGGGGTATATCACAAGGTCGCATCCGGAAAAAAGTTTTACGATGAACACGACCCCAGCGAAGACCAGGACGTCCACGAATTCCATCGAGAAGAACTCGACCAATTCCGTTCCTTTCTGCGAAGTTTGATTATGCACGGGGCTGTCGGTACTGCGCTTGGTGGTGTTTGCACACTGGTTGGCGAGCCGCAAAATCTGCTGATCGCGGAACGAGCTGGATGGGAATTCAGGGAGTTTTTCCTACGCATGGCACCGATAACCATGCCCGTCCTGTTCTGTGGGCTGGCTACCAGTGTATTGCTTGAAAAACTTAAATGGTTTGGCTATGGCGCAACACTATCTGAAACCGTGGCCAACGTGCTCACCGAGTATGATGCCGAGCAGGATGCCAATCGAGATGCGCAGATGGATGCCAGGCTGATGGTACAGACGCTAGTTGGCATCATTTTGATCGTATCGCTCTCATTTCACGTGGCCTCGGTTGGCCTCGTTGGCCTGATGGTTATCGTGTTGTTAACCGCATTTAATGGAATAGTGGAAGAACACAATATCGGCCAGGCCTTCAAGGAGGCATTACCCTTTACCGCGCTATTAGTAGTTTTTTTTGCAATCGTCGCCGTGATTCACGAGCAACATTTATTCTCGCCGGTGATGGACACGGTACTGGCTATGGATCTGAGTATCCAGCCGCTAATGTTTTTTATTGCCAACGGGGTGTTGTCGATGATTAGCGACAATGTATTCGTCGCAACTGTTTATATTAATGAAGTAACCGAAGCCCTGAGAGTGGGAGATATCACGCGGGAACAGTTCAATATGCTCGCGGTTGCGATCAATACCGGCACTAACCTGCCGAGTGTGGCGACTCCGAATGGTCAGGCTGCCTTTTTGTTCCTACTGACTTCGGCACTGGCGCCCCTGATTAGATTATCTTATGGCAAAATGATGTATATGGCTTTACCCTACACTATTGTTTTGAGTGGTGTGGGCATGATTGCGATATCACTCGCCTTCTGACCCAGCATCGAGTGAGTCTCTGATCAAACGGTCTTCATTCAATTGCAGCCACTGCAGTGCGATAATAGTTGCCGAGGATTTGATCTTGGCTTCACAGACCCAGGTGTAGGCGATTTTAGCGTCTACCAGTTCGACGCGTATGTCCTCGTTTTCTTCAGCCAGACCGTGTATTCCGCCGATACCGGTGCTGTCGATGATACCGCAATACAATGTGCATATTTCGGTGCTACACCCGGGGCTGACATAGTAACGACTGATCGCATGTAGTTGCTTAATATCGCAACCGGCCTCCTCATAACTTTCGCGTATCGCAACCTGGGTTTCGGATTCGCCTTCTTCGATCACACCCGCTATACATTCAATCAGCCAGGGCGATTTTTCATCCCCCATTGCACCGGCACGAAATTGTTCAATCAATACAACTTTACGACACTTCGGGTCATAAGGTAGTAAAGCGACTACCGCGCCGCGTTCAAACATTTCCCGGGTGAACAGGTTACTGTAACCGCCTCGATACAATTCGTGTGACAGGCTGTATTCATTCAACTGGAAGTATTTCTGGAACAAAACAGAGTGCTTGTCGAGCTTCCAGGAGTAGTTCATGGTGATTGCATCGAGGCCATCATTGAAAGGGAAAAATGGATGTAGCTAAAAATTAAGGGCGTCTCTAAAAATAGTGATTTTTTCGTGAATGCAAGGAAGCACCGCGCGCAGAACCGGAGTGTATGAAGAATACATGAGGATTCGAGCACGGGGCTGACGCAGTAATCGCGGAAAAAGCGCATTTTTAGAGATGCCCTTAACTTAGTTGTTCGATTTCTTCGCTACTCAGCTCACGCGCTTCCTCGGGCAGCATAACCGGGATTCCGTCTCTGATCGGATAAGCCAGGCGCGAAGCACGGGAAATTAATTCCTGATTTTTTTTATCGTAGATCAATGGTCCTTTAGTAACCGGATCGACAAGAATGTCGAGTAAATGTTTATCCATGATGTCTGCTCTCCAGCAATTGCATTAATTGGTCTTGCAGGTCCTGTGATAACTCAATTTCAAGCGGCACTACCCATATATTATGATTTGCCATTCCCTTCAGTTTTACCGCGTCCTTGTGCGTAACCAGAATGGGCAGTTCTGGTTTCAAATTAAGATCCTGGGAGGTAAATTCGTGATGATCGGGAAATTCATGTTCGATAGGGTCGATTCCAACCTGTTTCAGGGCGGTAAAGAATATTTCTGGAAACCCAATCCCTGCTATTGCATGAACCTGTTGATTGATAAAATCTTCGACAGGTATTTTTTTTGCCGGGCTCATCAGGTTCCACACCTGGCCCAGGGATTCAATTATCTGGTTACTGTCACGATTGATGGCAATATCGACCTGCTTTAATCTGTTTCTAGGCTCACGCATTGGCCCCGCTGGTATTAGCAGGCCATTTCCAAATGCAACATAACGACACACTGCAATTTCGATGTCACGCTTCAACGCATAATGCTGTAATCCATCGTCAGATAAAATTACATTAATTTCTGGGTCGACCTGCAATATTTTAAGAGCGGCGGCAACCCGGTTAGCCCCGACCCCAATTGGGCACTGGCAGATTTCTGACATCATATTGGCTTCATCGCCAACCTGTTTATCGGTCCGACCCCCGGTCAATACCTGAACTTTGTTTTCGTGTCCACTCTTGTAACCCCGGCTGATGATTGCCGGTTTATATCCCTTACCTTGCAACAACTGGAACAGGGCGACCACTATCGGAGTTTTACCATTACCTCCGAGCGTAATGTTCCCTACTACGATGGTAGTGACCGGCAGCTGTGTCGATCGTAATAATCCGGCGCGAAATCCGAGTCGGCGTAAACCTGCAGCCAAATAATAGCCAAGCGATAGAGGCATCAATAAAATTGACATCGGGTTCATCGACCATAGCCACCATCCCTGGCGTTTTTGTGTCGATGCGTTCATCCAGTCAATCAGCACTGTTTTCCTGCCTGTGATGGCCTTAACATGCCTGGCAGCGGTTTTAACCATAGATTGCCGGCCTTCCTTATCATCGCGGAATTGCAACGCATGTAGCCTTGCGTAGATTCCGTCGCTTTCGAGTAAAGTCTGATGAT
>JACZQS010000111.1 GCA_022545625.1 Pseudomonadota bacterium | reverse complement strand
AAAGCCCCGGTAAATAGTCGGCATTCTTGTCGAGTCCCGCAGCGAGCCCCACCGGATTCGGAAATTCGATCCCCATCACCTGTATTGGATTTTCTACTCGAGTTCGGGGCAGCAGTGCGCTGAATTCATTTAACAGTTCCAGGCTAATCTCGTGCGCCAGTTCGGTATCTACTGAAAACAGGATGGGTTTGAGCAGCTTATACAACATTAGCCAGGGACTTTAATTCAGCATAGTGATACACGTCCTGCAGCGTATCAATATCCCTGACGCTTTCAAGTATCGACACCCGGTAATCCAGGGTCTGTGCATTGTTCAGGGTTTGTTCAAAAACACGGCTACTACCCCATTCAACATCGGTGAATAATTGAGGCTCTATCTTGCGACAGGCGATCAGTGCAAAGCCACCATCGAGTGTAGGCATTAACGCGATATCATGGTCGCAAAGCGCCTCGTTTGCCTGCAAAAAATGGTCAGTGGTCATATCCAGACAATCCGACCCTATAAGAATAACTTTTGCAACTCCCGTTTCCTGTTTCGCCAGTTGATTACTAATCGCCCGTAACATGCGGGACCCGAGGTCGGCTCCTCGCTGCAAACGGTAAGCCTCGTGCTGAAAAATCCTGTCACTTGAATCCTCGCTAAGCCATACCTGGTAATCGAGTCCCGATTGCCGCACCAGGTTTAAAGTGTAGTCGAGGCAATAACGATAAATATCAGCTGCCACCGGTGCACCCAGGTTGGCAATCAGCCGGGTTTTCACTTTGCCTGCAACCGGTGGTTTGGCAAAGACCTGGATTGAAGGCATGGCTTGATCAGGGTCCCTGGTATATTCGGTATAGTCGGTCCGGACTTATACCCAGCCAATAAGCAAATCTAAGTCCCCACATCAGTAAAACGGTTTTGATGATGCCGTTCTGTTCCCAGCGCCGACTGGAAGTGACGACCGGTTTTTGACCGATTGAGGGTTCCGAGAGCTTTCGAGCACGCTTGCTGATTGCAATATCCTCCATGATAGGAATATCTGGAAAACCCTCCAATGCCTGGAAAAAAGACCTGCTGAAATATAGACCCTGATCGCCGGTTGCAACCCGGCTTATCCGTGAGCGTAAATTAATCGCGCGCTCAATCACGCGCAGCAACCAGTGTTTGCCGCTCAGTTTGACTGGGAAAAACCCCCATTTTGGCGAGCTCTGTACCTGATTTAGCCAGTTATCGGGCAGACTGCTGTCAGCGTGTAGAAACAGCAGAAATTCGCCATTCGCATGGCGACAGGCAGAATTCATTTGCCGGGATCTGCCAATATCGCTGTTGAGAATTTTACAGGGATATTTCCTCGCAATTGCGAGGGTATTGTCGGTGCTACCGCCATCGCTGAGGATAACCTCAATTCCCGAGTTCTCTGGTAAATCCTCGAACAGTTTTTTTAAGCTTCCCTCGAGTTGGGGTGCTTCATTATAAGCCGGAATAATTATACTGACTGATCTGCTGGTGGTTTCAGGCAAGCGCTCCTCCACAGCTACTACCCTGTCCCGCCGTGCAGCCATAACAATGATCGGCAATGCGCACCGGAATGTTTAGCAGGTCATGTTCCAGTACATCGCTAATATGCAGCGGTTCCCTGGTTTCAGGATTTTTGATATTCATGTTTAGCATCTGATTGAAATCACAATCGTAGACAAACCCTTGCCAGTCTACACTCAGTTGGTTCTTACACATCAAGCCCGATAGATTGCCCGCACTGAAAGAATCCTTTAGCAGGGTCATGTAGGTTTCGAATTCATTCCTGGAAATCAAGGTGCTACCAAAGCGGGCGATCGGCATATTGGTAATAGTAAATAACGCATCGAATTTTATGCCATATTTGTCGTGCAAAAAATGCTGGTAATCATTAAATAAGGACTCCTGTGGCGGTGGCAGGAAAGGTCCGGTCGGGTTATATACCAACGTGATGGTCAGATTACTGCCTTCCTGACTGTATCCAAGGCTATTGAGAATCTTAAGTGCCTCGATACTTTTCTGGTAAACTCCTTTACCTCTTTGAGCATCGACATTTTCTTCCATATAGCAGGGAAGTGAGGCGACGATCTGAACTTCATTGTCGGCCAGAAACCGGGGCAGGTCCTCGTAGCCTGGCTCAAGCAATATGGTTAGATTACAACGGTCGATAATCGTCACGTCGAGTTTTCGCGCTTCTAGCACGAGTTCCCTGAACATCGGGTTCATTTCCGGCGCTCCGCCGGTCAGGTCGAGAGTATGTATCGATGGCCGTTCCAGTATTTTCAACAGTTGGTCAATATTTTCGCGGCCCATTAACTCTTTACGATTTGGTCCCGCGGCAACGTGGCAATGTAAACAGGTTTGATTGCACAGGTAACCGAGATTAACCTGCAATATTTCAATCTGGTTACGCATGATTGGCGGAAAATCGGTATTTTTCAACAGTGGCCAGGTATCTCTCATAGGGTATCTTTGGATGAATTCAGCGGTCAGCAGTAGACTCGCAATATAACACAGAGTTCCAGTCCTACTCCCTTATGCTATGGAGTGTTGTCAATCCCGCCTGAAAGGGATCATTAAAATCCGGTCGATACGCTTATCTTCGGGTTCGCGCATCATCTCCAGCCCGATGGGCATGGTCTGGTCATTGTTTGATGCCTGCGAGCTATAACTGCGAAACAAACGATCCCAGCAGGAAAAGAAAAAACCGTAATTGCTGTTGTGTTCGTCGGGCAGCGTGGAATGGTGGATGCGGTGCATTTCGGGTGTGACTACCAGTCCCCGGATAATCGGTTCGATTCTCTTCGGTAGAACAATATTGGAGTGATTAAACAGGGAGGACCCACTGAGTATAATTTCGAAAAGCATGACTCCGAATGCCGGGGCGCCAAGCAATATAATAATTAACAATTTATACAACATCGAAATTACCATCTCGATCGGATGAAATCGAAACCCTGTAGTCAAATCAAAGTCAGTATCGATATGATGGGTGCGATGAATGCGCCAAAACCAGTTCCAGCGATGTGCAACCCGGTGCTGCCCGTATATCGCAAGATCAAGCAAGACGATAGATAGCGGGATTGTTATCCAGGGATCGAGTGGGGTTTGGTTCAAAAGACCGACCCCTTCGCTAGCGGCCCATAACGCGATACCGACTGCCGCAATCGGAAACACAAGTTTTAATACCACCGAGTCAATAATTATCAGCATAAACTGGTGAGGCCAGCGCTGCAATTTGGTAAATCGCAAGTGTCGGTAAGGCGCGATAAATTCCCAGATCGCCATTACTGCGAACACGGATATAAACGCGATCAGCCTGATTTGAGATTCGTTTTCAATTAACATGCTATGCCGGATATTCCACGCACCGGAGACAATCAATAGATAAGCAACAATTATACAGCTACCCGCGAGTTGGAGTAGCCGTAATCGTGACCCACCAACAAAGAGTTTTATTTGGCAAACCTGTAGTGGCCAGTGGGGAATTTGTATGGCAGTTACCCGGGGGCTGGGTTGAGTTAGGGGAATCCCCCGAGCAAACCGCAAACCGCGAAGTCGCTGAAGAAACCGGGCTCGAGCTCAATGAGCTCAGATTCGTCGGTCTGACTAATAATAAATTTTCGGATCAAGACCAGTCTATCTCGATTTATTTCGAAGGCGAATGCTCGAATCCGGAACAAACTCATAACCGCGAACCCGGCAGATGCGAACAGTGGATATGGATGCAATGGCAGGAATTACAAAATAATCTATATTTACCACTACAATTACTAAAGGATACAGATTACCAACCTTTTTTAGGCGACCAATGCGGAGTACATGTCTCATTCTAGAATAAGAATTGGGGGTTAATGGGGTTGTGGTGAGCAAACTGGAATCCGGGGATACCCTGGCTTAACTATACTACCGCCGTCATAGCGTAATATTCAGGAATCAAGCCATTTAATGAGTGTTGAATTCGAAATAGCAAGCGATCAGATTGATGGTGCGAGGGACTATCAGGAAGACGCTTACATGATCAGCCAGCTGGGTGACACCGAAACCGGTGAATCCTGCGCGCTGGTGGTAATGGCCGATGGCATGGGAGGCCATGCGGCGGGCAATGTAGCCAGCAACATGGTGATTGCGACCTTCAACAAAACCTTCCAGTCTAATTTTCCAACCGAGGACATAGCCGAGTCTTTGACCGAAAGCCTGAATCGGTCTAATGATCAGATAAGTGCGTCGGTCAAGGAAACACCTGCCCTGCAAGGTATGGGCTGTACGATGGTGTCGGCCTACTTACAAGATAATAAATTGTACTGGGTCAGTGTTGGCGATAGTCACCTCTACCTGATCCGGGATCGCGAAATCACCAAGCATAATGCCGATCATAGCTACGGTGCTTATCTCGATACGATGAAAGAGCAGGGTATGGATATTGACGAGCAGACGGGAATGTCCCGAAATATGCTGATGAGTGCGATGACCGGCGAGGAAATCAGCAGTATTGATGTATCCGAGGAGCCGGTCAAGCTGAAACCGGGAGATCGAATCATAGTTGCCAGCGACGGACTCGACACGCTTGGCACGGGCGCAATTATTCAATATTCATCCTGGTCGGCAACCGCAAAGGAGTGTGTATACGCATTACTCAAGGCTGTCGAAGACGCAAATAAAATAAATCAGGACAACACGACCCTGATAGTGATAGACGTAAAGGATCGGGCAATGCAGGAAGAAATAGTGATATCTGCGCCCGAACCGGCATTTCAGGACGCAGGATTTGCCGATGTATCCATCTCTGAGCAATACAAAGAGCCGCGTTCCTACAAGGGACTGGTCTGGATGGTGATTATTTTATTACTGGGTGGCGGTGGTTTCTTTGCATGGCAACAAGGCCTGGTTGATCAGGTTGGGGATACCGTGAAACAGGCTGGAGATAAAGTTAAAGATCTGGTCGTAGCTCAATTGCCTGACAAGGTCGAAACTGCACCCGTTACGAATGGCGGAACTGGCTCCCAGGGTGTTCAGGGCAGCGAGAAACAGCAGGCCAAGCTAACAATGATCGAAACAATTCCCAAACTGCAGGTAATTAATAAGGCCGATCCTTTCAAAGATAGATTAAAATCGGGCGGCAAAGGCCCTATGATGATTCGGGTGGCGAGTGGTGAATTCAGGATGGGCGGCTCCATTGGAGCGGATGAAGTGCCCAGGCATACAGTTACTATCAATTCATTCATGGTATCGGTTTACGAAGTCACCTATGCCGAATACGACCGGTTTGCGAAGGCTACCAAACGCAAATTGCCCGATAGCACGGGCCTGAACCGAATAAAACATCCGGTGAACAATGTATCCTGGGACGATGCACTTGCTTACACTCGCTGGCTGAGTAAACAGACCGGCAAAAAATATCGCCTGTTGTCAGAGTCAGAGTGGGAGTATGTCGCCCGCGCCGGTACTACCAAGCCATTTTGGTGGGGTAATACCGCGGGTTCCGGCAATGCGCACTGTTTCGATTGTAAAAGTGATTTTAATACGGGTAAGCCGGCGAAAATTGGTACCTATAAGCCGAATCGGTTTGGCTTGTACGATACCGCGGGTAATTTGTTTGAATGGGTGCATGACTGTTATCACCGCAATTATAATGAGGCGCCGACCGATGGCTCCATTTGGCAAGGTGGTGACTGTAAAGTCCGCGTGGTTAGGGGTGGCGCTTATCGCAGTCCGGCGAGCTCGATGCGCGCTGAAAACCGGGAAAAATTTTCGAGTGCTCGTGGACAGTATAATGTTGGCATCCGCCTGGCACGTAATCTGTAGAGATTCGGGTCCGAATGCATCGGTCTACTGGCGGATGCCTTGATAATTGACTGGAGCCAGATCGACACAGTCCTGCTCGATATGGACGGTACCCTGCTCGACCTTCATTTTGATAATTATTTCTGGCAAGAGTACCTGCCGTTGCGCTACGCCGAAATTAAACTAATAGATCCTCTGTTGGCGAAACAGAGTATCAACCATCAAACCCGATCAATTGCAGGCACTCTGGACTGGTATTCCACTGATTACTGGAGCCACGCACTGGGAATCGATATTGTCGAACTAAAACAGGAAATTTCTCATATGGTTGCTACTCGACCCCATTGTGAAGATTTTCTCGACGCCCTGCGAAATGCCGGAAAAGATGTGGTCCTGGTAACCAACGCCCACCAGGATAGCCTCGAACTCAAAATGGCCAAAACGGGTATCGCTGATAAATTTGATCGACTGATTACTGTCCATGAATTTTCGCTGCCTAAAGAAAACCCTGAATGCTGGCTGGAAGTTCACAAGCGCCATCCATTCGAACCCAACCGAACTCTGCTGATTGATGATAATTTGCGGGCCTTGCAGTCCGCACTCGATTTTGGCATCGGCCAGGTTTTAGCTATTTATCAACCCGATTCAATGGCCCCGGCGATAGATGTCCTGTCTTATCCAGCGATCCATTCGTTTCAGGATATCATGCCGATCAGGGAATCAGGGCGAGGGGAAGATTGTCCATAACAATACAGTCGAATGTATCGAGCAGCATATGGATCATCAAGCCCAGGCCGACGAGTCTACTTTTTTTATGCAATAACATTAGACCGTAACCACCGATTGCAATGTAGCCATGCAGGGGATGGAACCCAATACTGCACCGAGAAGGGTCGTATATTGGAGAAGCCAGCAGATGATCCAGATCAACCAGCATGGTCGAAGCCAGGATCAGAAATACCCTGTACTTGTTTTCCGGGAAAACCCAGATTGCTACCAGTGCAGGTACTAGCAGGTGTATGGCGATATGCAGCATGGCTTGACCAGTCGAATTCCGATGTTATTACCGCATGGGATTCTATTGCTTTGACTATTACAATACTATTCCTTGCCTGTTGGAAGTTGACCATTTCGGATGTAAGATAAAAGTTTCAAAGGAAAACTATTATCTTGCTAGCGTTCCACCAGGCACTGTTGAATAATCCGAGTTGAATAGATATTGAAGCCCGAAAAATATGATCCGTTAAATCGATCGATTGGCCATGTACTGGATATTATTGGTGAGGGCTGGTCTATTCTGATCATTCGCGAAGCCTATTTTGGTACACGACGTTTCGAGGAATTTCAGAGGCAACTTGGGATCGCGCGTAACATATTAACCGCTCGTCTCAAAAAACTGTGCCAAAACGAGATATTGGATCGGTTGCCGATAAAACAGGGGGCAAAAAGACACGAATACATACTGACCACCAAGGGCAAGGACTTAATGCCACTGTTGATCGCATTGACCCAATGGGGTGATCAATGGATATTTGGTGAGAATGCCGAACCAGTCATATTTATGGACAGGGAAGATCACCAGCCGATCGCGAAGATAAATGTTTATTCTGCGAAGGGTATACCATTGAGACCAAGAGACATTGTGGTGGTTGCCGGACCCGGTGCAAGCGTCGAAGCCAAAAAACGTATCGACGAGTTAAACCGGATGATTGAATCGAACGATTGAGCAGTGGTGGCGGGTGATGAATTGTGCCCGTCTATGGTCTCTCACGACGCTGTATAGTCGTGTAATTTCCCGGCTCCGGTCAAG